>NZ_CP045997.1:4352235-4369298 GCF_010233585.1 Spirosoma endbachense | reverse complement strand
CGTCGGATCGGAAGTATTCGAGATTGATGAGCGTCTGTATGATCCTTCACGACGCGGACACTAATTAGATAATGGCCAACTAATTAAGTAGGGAACATTACGAACGTTCCTCTGTCTCAAATAGGAGCGTTAAATGAGATTAAGTCAACCACCGTTTATTGGTTGACCAGCTACCTACAATTTTCGTACTTACTTCCCAAAGTGAGAAACGTGCCCCTTGATCTCATCACCAGAATATTAATTAATTACTATAGTTCGCTGTAAGGATGAAGACATTCACTCCAATAGGCTATGATCAGTTTGATCTGTTGTTTTAGATCGATGTAGGAGTATGGTTTCTTGAAATAACCTTGAACGGTTATATCGTAAGCGGTTTGAACTAGGGCTGGATTGACAGAGGTCGTAACGAATACAAACGGAATCGATTTACGCCGGAGATATTCGTTTTCACTCAGACGTTTACGCAATTCAATGCCATTCATGATCGGTAGATTGGTATCGCACAAGATCAGAAATGGTTTTTTCGTCGTAGCGTTTAGGAATTCGAGTGCAGCCTCACCATCAATAAAAAAGCACACCTCATTAGGAAGTTGTAATTCCTTAATGGCTTCCCCTATTAAAAGTTGGTCGTCCTTATCGTCTTCAATGCAAATAATTGGTCCTTTGAGTGGCACAAATAAATCGTTGATTATGAACTAGTATGAGCTCATGCCGTCAATACCCATAATTACGCATTTTGTTTTTACGAATGAGGGAATGGTCCACAGATTTTAAAAGAAGTAGTCCCAGCCGCCTTGTTAAAATCTAAAGAAGCGTTTAATACTAACGGTAATCCGGCTGTTCATCCGTGGATCAGAAATAGACCATTAAACCCGTATTTTACGCCCAATTCCTGACGATTAGATGGCATATGCCCCGAATCTGACAGTTTTTCTCAGTAATCAGGCTGACCTTTGAGCAGACAACCTGACTTTATTTGGTTAGCTTGCTAAATTCTCCGCTTGACCTCCCCACCATGCTCCGACTTTTACTGATTTGTGTGTTACTCAATCTCCCTCATGGTGTTGCCTTCGCCCAAGCCAAAGTTGGACAAGCCCGTCTGGATTCGTTGTTGGCCGAATTGCCCCGCGTCAAACCCGATACCAACCGCGTTAAGCTGCTAAACGGCATAGGCAATGAGTATCTAAATAGTAACCTTAACGAAGGGATCAACTATGCCAGTCAGGCTTTGGCACTTGCCCAGCGATTGACCTGGAAAAAAGGCATAGCGGCCGCCTATACTCGTTTAGGAAATCTTTATTTCACTAAATCCGATTATCCCCAAGCCTTGACGGCCTATTTGAGTGGTTTGAGAATGGCTGAAGAACTAAAAGACAAAAACCGGATTAGTACCATAACCGGCAATGTGGGCGGCATTTATTTTTTAATGGCCAATTATCCCAAAGCCTTAGCCTATTTTGGAAAAGCCTTGAAAGGGGCTAAGGAATTAGGCAATAAAAGAGGCGTGTTTCTTTGGCAAGGGAATATAGGTAACGTATACAGCGAACAAGGTGAGTTTGCCAAAGCACTGGACTATCAGCTAAAATCGTTGAAGCTACTGGAAGACATAGGGTTTCAACGTCTAGATAAGGAAAATATTTTCAATGACCTGGGGCAGACCTATCTCAACCTGGCCAATTATCCGCAAGCGCTCAGTTATCTGCAAAACGGGCTGAACCTGAGTAAAGCAACTGGAAATAAAGCCATATTGATAAGAGTTTACAGTAACCTTAGCAAGCTGAATTTTAAAATTGCTACGGATAGCAATGCCACTTCTTTAACGACACTACAAAAGAGCAGTAAAACCCATACGTTACAAAACGCCAATGCCTATGCTGACAGTGCCGTGGTGCTGGCAAAAGAACGGGGCGATTTACCCTACTTGTATCAAGCCTATCAAATCCGGAGTCAGGTTCAGGATGCGCTGGGCGAGCCACAGGCCGCTTTTGCCAGTTTCAAGGACTTTATCAAAACCAAAGACCTGGTCATTAACCAGCAAAACGCCAACAAGATTGCCGTTGCCACCCTTCAGTATGAGTTCGACAAAAAAGAAACGGCCCTCCACTTTGAGCAGCAGCTCACAGCCGCCCAACTCCAAAAGCAAATTCAACAACGAACCTATCTGCTGTATGGAGTTGGTATGCTGGTGGCCTTGCTGGGATTGATCGTGTATGGCTATACCCAGAAACAAAAGGCCAATCTCATTTTGTACCAGCAAAAAGAAGAGATTAACATCCAACGGACCAAAGCTGAAAACGCCCTAATCGAGCTACGTGCCACCCAAACCCAACTCATCCAAAAGGAGAAAATGGCCAGCCTGGGTGAGCTAACGGCAGGTATCGCCCACGAGATTCAGAACCCTTTGAACTTCGTCAACAACTTTTCGGAAGTGAGTGCGGAGTTAGTTACCGAACTCGAAGAGGAGCAGCAAAGAGCCGACCGCGACACCAAATTAGAAGCCGAAATCCTAGTCGACTTGAAACAAAACCTCCAAAAGATCAACCATCATGGTGGTCGGGCCTCGGCCATTGTTAAAGGCATGCTTGAACACTCTCGCACCGATACGGGTGAAAAACACCCTACCGACCTCAATGTTCTGGCCGATGAATACCTCAAGCTGGCTTATCATGGGTTAAAGGCTAAAGACAAGGAATTTAACGCGGAGTTGGTCACTGATTTTGAGCCTGATTCAGGGCTCCTAGAGGTGGTACCGCAAGAAATTGGGCGGGTGTTGTTAAATCTGTATAATAACGCGTTCTATGCCGTCAAAGACAAACAGTTAACGGCTTCGCCAGATTACCAACCCACGGTCAGGGTCAGCACGAGGCAGCTCAATGGGTATACCGAAATTCGGGTGAGCGACAACGGGACGGGCATTCTAGACACATTGAAAGGCAAGATTTTCCAGCCTTTCTTTACGACCAAACCCACCGGAGAAGGTACCGGATTAGGGCTGAGTTTGAGTTATGATATTGTCACCAAAGGGCACGGTGGCAGCCTGACGGTGGAAAGTCTGGAAGGAGAAAGTACCGAGTTCGTAATTCAATTACCTGCTTTGAGTCAAGCGAGTGTACTATCTCAAAAAACGCCCAATTATCTGAGACAATACATGAATATTTCTTCGTCTCATTTTGGAGGGTTTTAATGAGACGAACCTTTCCTGCGGTAAATCATTAGAAGGTTACTTAGTATACCGACGAGTTTAATGACGAGTTTCCAGTAGAAATACACCTTATTGACGGGGCAGTTCGACTGATTCAGTCATCACTTCTCAAGCTTTCAACTGGGTTTTGTGTTGCTGCCTGATATGAACGATACCCCACTGTCAATAAGCAAATTAATAGCGAAATTAGAAATCCGCTTAGGAAAAGGGGAATGCCGGGGCTCACCCGTTCAGGAAACTCCATCAGGAGGGCGACCCCTAAGAAATGAGCTAAAGGAGCCGCAATGACAAAAGCAATGATGATCAAGATAACGGACTCCTTAGTAAAAAGCAGCATCACGTTGGGTACGGTGGCCCCTAGCACTTTGCGAATACCAATTTCTTTAGTGCGCTGAATGGCCATAAACGACACCAGTCCGTACAAGCCCAAACAACCGATTAGGATAGCCAGAAAAGAAGCCACGCTTAGTACCGAGAAAATGAGATTGTATTCCCCATACGAGCGATTAATGGACTCATCCATAAATTGATATTTACATAAATAAGTGGGATAGGCTTGTTTCCAAGCCGCTTCAATACCCTGTAGCGTCTGGGCAGTGCCCCCCGTTGAGATCGCTAGCGCAAGGCCGGTGAATTTTTCGGGCTTGTAAAGGATTGTGATCGGATCAACCCGGTTGCTCATAGGCTGGGTGTAGGAATCTTTCATCACACCACCGATGGTTACTAGCTGATCGTTTAGCGTGTAGGTAACGCCGATAGCGGATGCCGGATTGGTAATTCCCAACGACTTAATCAACGATTCATTGACTAAAACCTGGGCTGGGGACTGGCTGCCAGTGGCGGATAGATTTTTTCCCGCCAGCAAGCGCGTCTGAAAAGCGTGAATGTAGGACGTATCCGCATAGCTGATAATGCTGGAATGTTTCTGTTGCGGGTTGGTATAGAACGCCCCCGTTTCATTACCTAAATTGCCAAAACTGTAGCTAAGCAGTCCTGAAACGTTTTGTAACGCTTGCCGCAACCGCTCATGTTGTCCCGCTTCATTGCCCCGCAGCGCGGGAATTAACACAATAGTTTTGGGATCGTAGTCTAAGGGACGCTCCTTAAAGGAGTTGACTTGGTTGGTCATAATCAGCGTGACAATGATCAGCAGCTGTGCCCCGATAAACTGAGTGACGACCAGCGCCCGCCGGAGTGAAAGCCCCTTGGCCGTTCCACTGTAGGTCTGCGATTTCAAGGCGAGCACCGGTTTGTAACCCGACAGCACGAAAGCTGGATAAAACCCGGCTAATAGGGTGATCACTAAGATAACTAGGCCAATAAAGAGGAGCGAGGGGGGCTGGGTTAGTTGGCTGAATTGAAGGTACTCACCCCCATAGAGTTTGTTTAGCTCACCAATGCCTATTTTCGTTAAGAATAGCCCGGTCATGACGGCTAATCCCGTGACAACGAAAGCTTCACTCAGATACTGCATCATCAACTGAAAACGGGAGCTACCCATTGATTTGCGGATGCCGACCTCTTTCGCTCGTTTTAAGGCTTGAGCAGTGGCTAAATTGATGAAGTTGATGCAGGCAATGAAGGCGACCAGGCCCGCAATGATGGCCAAAATAATCATCACCGGTACGGGAAAATCGTAGGTGAAACTGGTATAATCGTAATTGCGATCATGGTTGTCCTTGAGCGCCAGTAAATGGAATGCGGTGTTCTTGGCAACCTCTTTGGGGAGATATTTTTGAATCAGTTGCTCAAGTTGGGCGTTGATGCGATCTTTTCGGGTTTCCTTGTCGAAGACCACATACGTAGCCCCAGTCCCTACGGTCTTCCAGTTGTTCACACTCTCGGGCAGGAACCGAGCCAGCGACGCGTAGGAAATCAGCAGACTGTAGGGCTGATCGGTGTTGGATGGTGGGGCTTGAACAATGCCGTTCACCGTCAGAGGCAGTTTGTTTTCGAGGGTAAAGGTACTGCCCAACGCCTGATCCAATCCGCCTAAAAACTTGTTGGCAAACGCATCGGTGACGACCACCGAATTAGGGGTAGCTAGGGCCCGCTCTTTATTACCAGCCAGCCAAATCCCATCGAATACATCAAAATAATGCGGATCGGCAAAAAAGGCGTACTGGTCTTCAAATAGATTATGATCTTTGGCGAACTGGTAGCGTTGCAAACAGTAAACTCCCGTGGCCTGCTCTAATCCGGTCACATCCTGTCGAATTGCTTGGGCCAGTGGCGAGTAGTTGCAGCCATTAAACTGTTGGCCTTGAGGGGTCTGTTGATTTAAGTTCACCCGGTAGATTCGATCTACTTTGCTATGATAGGCATCAAAGGAGGTTTCGTAGCGAACGAGAACAAAGATGAGCAGACAGCAGGCTACGCCAACGGCCAAGCCTATTAAATTGATGGTTGTATAAAGTCGGTTCTTTTGAAGCTGTCGAATAGCGGTGATGATAAAACTTCGGAACATACTTCTAGGTGTCTAGGTCTAGCTGATTGCGGTACGATTCTGCTTAGTTGAACGATACGAATTCAAGCGTTTATCGGCTTCGGTAAGCAGTCTTCAACCCTTCAGCTTTTGGTTTGCTCTACTCTTGGCTCAATTATTATACCAACGTCGCTAATGCGCTTTTGCTGAATGGATTAGCTATTTAGCTAGTGCTGCGATGTACGCTTTCGGACAATAAAAGGGGGAATATGTCCGGTTCTGTACGGGCTTGGAGACTTTCAAATTAAAACCTCATTCCTAGAGTATGGACCTAATCTGCCATCTCTTTAATCGCCCGAATTATAGATACCCAATCGACTCGTGTGGGAGCGTTTGAAGAGAATAACCGGCTGATGGTATAAACTCTTTTGAAGGATTCAGATGGTAAGATAACTCAGCCTTTCACCCGTTTAACAACATTTAACTTTGACTCGTTGACTTATCCCTGCACCTTTACCGACACGATAAAACCTCCTGAAATTGAAACGGCTTCTACTCTCAGCTTTGATTACCATCGTTTTATCCTGTACTAAAAAGGACGTCCTGCCTCAGGCTGACAAGCAGGTATTATTTGCCGTTCCTCAACAAGCAGAACTTGCTCAGATTAGTATGGACTGGCAAAAAAGAGAGTTAGTACCCACCAACTACCAGCTCGTTCAGGAGAGTAAACTTTTGAATGGAAAATTTACCCTCAAAATGGTGGCTTATGTGGTGGCTGGTATTAAGGAATATGGCGCTTTACTCATTCCTCAAGGAGCTAACCGCCTGCCAGTTCGGCTATTGATCAATGGATTTGGGTTAGGCATTACGGCCAATTCAGTTTCCCTCGCCGTCGATAGCGCCTTGGCCAAGACGCCTTTTATCCTCGCCATTCCAGCGCTGAGGGGCCAATCAGTAGCCCTTACCGTAAACGGCACTCTTTATGCATCCCCTGTTTCGGAGGGCGACCAATGCGATGCCTTTGATGGGGCTACCGATGATACCATCGCGTTTCTGAACCTGATTCAACAAACCGAAACTAGCGCAGATGTTAACAGAACGGCTGTACGAGGAGGTAGCCGGGGCGGCACGGTAGCGCTCTTAGCGGGCATACGCGATAAACGGGTAAAACGGGTCGTAGGCGTGGTTTGCCCCACGGATTTAGTAACGCTCACGGCTCAACATGAAAATGACCCAACCTACCAGTGCCAATTTTTAAATGCGCTCAAAAGTAACTCCGCTAGTTTAGCGGTCTCCCGAAGCAAATTACTTGCATCCAGCCCGCTTTATTTCGCCCAGCACTTACCCTTAACCCAATTGCATATGGGATTAAATGACCCCATCGTTCCCATCAGTCAGGGCCGTGAGTTGGAACAGAAAATGGCCCAGCTTCAACTGGATTCAACGTTTAAACTCTATAGTTACCCTAAAACACATACCGATATTGCCACCGATAACCCAGCATTAGCTGAGCGGATTGATGATTTCTTATCCAAGCTATAAAAACGGGCGAGTGGGTTAGTTGATTTCAAACGGGCTTAGAAGAAAGTAAACCGGTGTCAATCTAAAACGTCTCTTAGGTTCTTCCAGGCTTCTTTCTGAATGGCTCCAGCATTTAATTTTCAATCTCCTGAAACGCCCATTTCTTGAAGCAGATTTAATTAGAATCATCGTCTCGCTTAGGAGCGTTTGTTGCGATCAACCAATTTCATTTACTTATTAGCACTTCTTTTTTCTCTTGCCAAGCTAAGTATCGATAGACCGTCGCTCGGCTGAGATGAAACAGTTGACCAATCTCCGGGATCGTATGCGTCTTGAGGGCATGCATGGACTTTACGGCCCGTGCCTTCACTTGGGCTTCGGTAGAGAGCCCCTTGGGGCGTCCGCCAACGCGGCCCCTAGCCCGCGCTGCGGCCAAACCCGCTTTGGTCCGCTCCCGGATCAAGTCACGTTCAAACTCAGCTAACGATGCAAACAGATTAAACACCAGACGGCCTTGCGCGGTAGTTGTATCGATAGCATCATTCAGGCTGCAAAAACCAATACCTTTCGCTTGAAAGTCATTAACCAACGTGAACAGTTCTTTCAAAGATCTACCCAAACGGTCGAGCTTCCAGACCATGATTGTATCGCCTTCTCGAAGAATCTCTAGTAGCTTTTGCAATTGGGGTCGTTCTTTGATGGAGGATACCTTTTCTTGAAAGATTTTTTGACATCCGGCCTTTTTAAGATCATCTAGTTGAAGATTCAAGTTTTGGTCTTGTGTTGAGACGCGGGCGTAGCCAAATAACATAAAAGTATCCGAACCAGTGTAGACTGATATTTAAGGAGATGAGATTAGTAGTTAGTTGGTTGCATCTCCTCAAATATCGGTCTGCCATCCCCACATTTAAGAAGCAGATCTATACAAAATCCCTCAGCTCGTTATGAGTTGTATTTTGTGAGAGTGCTCCATTTTATGATGATTATCTGATTTATACCTATTGAGTCGGGGTCGCTATCCCACTCAATCCTTAGTTTACGTTTATTACCAAAATAGGGGATGTTTACATTGAGATACTTAAGCTGGTCGGTAAGCCAGCACAGCTACGGTTCTTTGTTAGCTACTTCCTGTATAGGAAGATAATAGCGCGTATGTCGTAGCTTTCCTTGCTTCCTCAAGGCACCTAATTCAACCATCTCAGCCAGATCCCGGGTAGTAGTTGCTCTTGAGGTTTTAGCGATTCGAATATAGTTTTCTGCACTTAAACCTCCTTTGAAGCCAGCCAGTCCTTCCTGGAACAAACGTAACGCTACTTTCATCTGTCGATCATTCAACTGGGTACTGTACGTTTCTAAATACCGAGCTTTGTGGACAACAAAGGCAATCATTGTCTGAACATAGACTTGGGCTTCCAAGATCTTTTCCGAAAAATAGATGAGCCATTCCGTGATGTTCAAAGAGGTATTGGCCCGCTCTAAAGCCTGGTAATAGGCTTTTTTGTCTTGCTCGATCGCACTGGATAATGAAGTAATCAATGACTGCCGGGCCCCAATGGCCAGTGCCTTTTCGGCAATTGTACGTCCGATCCGCCCATTGCCATCCTCAAAAGGATGGATCAATTCAAAATATAAATGGGCCATACCCGCATGAACAACTGTTGGTATTTGCGCTTCAGCAGCTCGATTGAACCAATCGATGTATTGATTCATCTCTACTTCCATACGGTCGGATGGAGGAGCTTCATAGTATACTTTGGGCATGTCTAATCGGCCTGATACGATTTGCATTGGGTCAACATGGGCTCTGTAGCCACCAATCGTTTCCAGATCAATTCTACCATTCATGATCATTTTGTGCCACAAAAAAAGATGTTCTTGGGTAAGTGGCTCCTGATAGCTTCTGACTAAGTCGACCATCATTTGAGCAACACCTGTTTCTTTTGGGCCTGCCCTTCTACCATCCGTTTGTAGGCCTAACTGTTTGCGAATCGATGACTGAACAGAATCACGGTCTAAGAGCTCTCCTTCAATTTTTGAGGTGTCAAGCGCTTCATTACTGAGTAGAGTAATCCGTAATTCATTGACCTCATCGGCAGAAACGGCAGTCAACGACCCAATTATCACCCCTGCATTTCGATGGAATTCTCTCTCGAAGTGGGTAAACTTACTTGTATCAAATGTGAACTGTGGCCAGTTCGGTAGTTGCCAAATCCATTTCATGAGTTATAAAGCTACTCTCTATAACTCAATATTAACAGAAAAAAAGAGTTATAGAAAACAAATCTATAACTCTTTTGTAATTCGAGTATTTCATCTTTTAGTATAATACCGTTCATCAAGTACCATGACGGTAGTTTCAAACACCCAGAATTTTGAGTCGGTGTATACTTATTTCAAAAAATGATTCTTCACATTAAAATATGGTGTGCCGTCTCGCATAGGAGCGTATGGTGAGATAACCTAAAATCAATTTTGCCTTAAAGAAACGAATGGGAACCGCGATCTTTTCTCATTTCACTTAGCAGCGCGGTCTCCGCATCGATCTGTTCATCGTCATCAAGCCGAACCGATCGTCAGCTTAGCCGATGCGATGGTTGCCAACCCTGAATTCCTAAAGGGGAGGATGCTGCCAGCCCAGTGCGATTTGAATGGCCTCATGAAGCGCAAAAAACAGAGAACGTTTGTTAACCTGGACCCCTAGCCACTCTCGCAGTTTTGTTCCCTATAGGGTAATTTTCACCTGAATGATCGTATCCTTACTCGTCGTGGCAGACCTAAATTTACGCCTTATTAATGTGCCACCCGCCAAATGGTTTTACGGTAGCACAAGCTGGACTTCCGTCTTTTGCGGATCCCGGTACCTGTGTTTCCAGCACTAATTCCGAAGAGATAATTACTTCTTCGATGGTATCCCAGCTAATTCCGCGGAGCGGCACTTTCAGGCGCCCTCCCCAGATAGACTCCCTCTGCCCGGCGTAGGTACCGATATCGATATAAATAAATTTTTCCGGCGGAGAGCCCTGGACAAAAGGCCCGGAAAAACCCGGTTTCTCATCGGTCTGCCGGTCGCCTTTGACGGTGACGGGGCACTCAAATCGAATGTCCTGAGCATGGGCCTGCTGAACCTGTACCGGTTCATAGGCATGTCCACTGCCCTTCTGGAGCCCGAAATCTACCCCGCCCGGCGGCTTTTGCAGGACAATCCGAACGATCAACTCGTGGTTCATACTAATTTAGGTCTCTGGTTCAGTACGATTAGAAGTTTTGATGGGATACCATTTACTGATCTCCCTACTGATTTTAATTTCTCTCAGGTACGATTTTTTGTTTTTACCCTATTTTAAGACGGTTTTTAAGGGCGTCATACTGGTACATGCATGGTACATCGTGAGAAAGTTGTTCTATTCATAGCTTCTTAAAGCGCTCTTTTCGAGATACACTTGCAAAATGCCTTTCCAGGCATTTTGTTATCTGTTCTGTCCAAATACATACGAGCGTATGCATGTGTACAAAATAGACAAATGAAGCATCCACCGTCGCTCTTTCTGAGCCTTTTCTGAGATTAAAGTAGCGTGCTTCAACATAAAATGTGTAGTCAACGGTAAACGCTCCTCCCTACAGGTTGTCGGCTATCTCGCGAGGTCATCATTCTTGATTTCGCGTTTGTTTTTTTGGATAGTCTCGGTCAATTTCCCAAAGTTGTAGTTCAGGCTAACGCTAAAGGAGCGAAAATAGTCCCGGCTGGTACGCACCTGAGCAAAGCCCGCCCCAACCGTCTCGATCCGGTTCGTGCGAAAGGGGGTAAAGGGGTTGTTGACTAACGCCGAGAACGATAGCTTATCGGGGATGAAGGTTTTCGTCACGCTGACGGAGGAGCCAACCAGCCCATTAACTTTCTCCTGGGGCGACCGGATGCTGGCACTAACCAGATTCAAACTGGCATTCGCTCGCCACCCTTTCTCAAAACGGTAGCCACTCGAAGCGGTCATAAAGTACTGAACCATCTGGGTGCTGGCCTGCGAGGGGCCGCTGACCACGGCTGACCAGAAATACGTAAACATGCCATTAAAGCTAATGTCCCAGTTTTTGCTCACCGGATAACGACCGCTCAGCGAATAATCCAGCGCATCACCCCGACCCGTATTTTCGTAGGTGCTGCGGCTGATATTTGTAGCCGGATCGAGGATGGTAATCAATAAATCAAAACCCCGTACGAACGTATAATCCAGGCCCATATTTACCGAAAACTTCCCTGACAGGCCGTAGCCTAACTGAAGGCGATTAAACGCACTAGGGCGTAGGTTGGGGTTGCCACTCGTTTCTACATTTGGGTTCGAGCGGTCAACAAACGGGTTAAGCCGCTGGATGTTGGGCCGTCGGATTTGGTGAACCCATCCCAACTTAATAATCCGGTTATTTTCCAGTTTGCGGCTCACCGCCAGCGAGGGAATCAGGTTGGTGTACTGCTGATTGACTCGCGAGCTGGTAGACGTAAAATCGGCGTCGATCAGCGTTTGTTCGGCGCGCACCCCCATCCGAAGGTTCCAGTTGCCCAGGTTATACTGATACGCGGTATAGGCGCTCAAGACGTTCTGATCATAGTTGTAACGATTGCTTAAGTCGGCGTTTGGCTCAAACGTCCCACTGGCCGGATTCAGCGAACGATACGTAAAGTCGCTGTTATTCTGGCGCAGAATGGCTTTTAGGCCGAGCTCAGCGTTCACTTTTTTAATGGGTGATACGTAATCGAACTGAAACGATTGCTCGGCAAAACGCTGGTCATTGTCCTGTCGATAATCAGGCTGAACGTATTGCTCCCGATTTGCGAAGGCGATCTGATCCTGCTGTTGGTCGCCATAGGCATAATACCGATAGGAAAGGGTCAGAAACCGGTCTTTATCGGCTTTGAAGCCGAGCTGATAGTTGAGCGAGGCACTGACACTGTTGCCCGTAAGCAACTGATTCGAGGCCAGGTCATACGCCTGCAACAGCCCGGTCTGATCGCTCAGGGCCGAGTGTTGGTTGGCCGCGCCAGTGGTGCGGCTGCCATTGAGGTTAAATTGGCTCGAAATCAACTGCCGGTCACTGAGCTCATAGCTTAATTCGTAGCCCATGTAGCCACTGCGTTTGTCGGATAGGCTACTGCCGGTCTGCGTGAGCTGGGTTGGAGCATTGCCAGACGACAGCCGGTCCAGGGTGTTGCTCGTCCGGGGCGTGTTGTAGAGACTGCCCCCGCCAATCACCGACAGGCCGAGCTTACCAAGTTGGGCCGACAGCGAACCGCCAATGCCGGGTCCCCCCACCGGAAACCGTTCGCTGAGGTTGACCGAGCCTTTGTAGCCGCTGGCGGGCTGCCTAAACGTAATGATGTTGATGATGCCGGCCAGGCCTTCGGCGTCATAGCGGGCCGGGGGATTCGTGATCACTTCAATCCGCTCAATCGTCGATGCGGGCATACTGCGTAAGACGTCTCTGGGGTTGCGCTCAAGCATGCCCGATGGCTTGCTGTTGATGAAGATGCGGTAATTACTGCCGCCTTTGAGCAAAATGTTCTCCTGGGCATCGACCGACAGAAACGGCACTTTCCGCATCATTTCCAGGACATTATAGACCTTACTATCGGGGTCTGCCTGTAGATCATAAGCGATTCGGTCGATTTCCTGACGGATAACCGGCTTGGCCGCTTTGACGATGACTTCACTTAAGCCAACCGCCTGCGATCGTAGCGCAATAAGCCCCAGGTCTACCGCTGGGTGAGCGGTATCAGCCAGCATAACGGGAACCGTATACGTTCGATACCCCACCATTGTTAAGACGACCGAATAGGAACCGGGTTTGAGGCTTGCCAGCACAAACGACCCATCGGGTTTGGAGTAGTCGGCCCGGATTGTTTTATGGCTGTCGGCCATGAGGGTCAGCGTCACGAATTCCAGGGGCTTGCGAGTAGCCGAATCCGCGATTTGGCCGGAAACCTTATAAGTTGGTACTAGCGTCTGCCCGTAGCTGGTGAACGCACAAGTCCATAACGTTACGAAGGCCACTAAGACCACTATACGAAGGGATGTAGGCTTATTCATGAGTGGGTGTTTACAGGTCATTTTTCGTTTTAGAAGGCACAGCAATCCCCGGTCAGCGTTCGACGGTACGTGTCTGTCGGACCGCCGAAGCGTCGGATCAATAAGGATAGATTGGACGAAGGAACGGCCCGGCTGCCAGCAGGCGTGTTGGCCTACCGAAGCCGTAGCTTACGACTTTCGTTTACGAACGATAGCGGAGTAGATCAGGAACCCGATGGACAGAAAGATGGCTTCGACGCCGTAGGGTAAGGGAGAGTCATTCAAGTGATACGGAATAAATTCGATGACCACCAAACCGATCCCGCCAAATAAACCTAACAGGCCCCACTTCAGGGGTTCCACCCCCAACGGGGCAAGACTTTTCAAAACTTCCCGCGCATTATCATCGATAGGCCCTGAATCCAGGATCTGTTTCCGAAGGAAAAAATTAAATATCACTGTGATGATGTACGGGATGACGATGAATAAGACGATGCCGGCCATTGGTTTGTTGTTTACTTGCGTTGATGACCCAGTAGACGGAGGCCCAGGGGGAAAGGTTGCAGGGTTTTACGTTCTTTTTCTGCAACCTTTCCCCCTGGGCCTCCGTCTACTGGGTATGTTCGATGAACAGGAGGTGGTTTTACGAATACAACGGGGAGACGTTAGGGCCTTTACAGTGCTGGTGAACCAGTACGAACGGCTCGTCTTCCACGTGGTGCATCGGCTAACCCTCGACCAGGCGGATGCCCAAGACATCTGCCAGGATGTATTCTTGAAAGTTTACAACCGGCTGAACACCTTCGCCTTTGAATCCAAGCTATCGACCTGGATTGCGCGGATTGCCTACCTGACGGCCATCGACTATTTGCGGAAATACCGCAAGCAAACGACCACCGACCTGACCGATACGCTCGAACAGACCTACTTTACCACCGAAACACCCGAACAGGCGCTCACCCAAAAAGATGTATCAGCTTACGTAAACAACCTGATTGCTCAGTTGCCAGCGCAATATCGAACGGTACTGACGCTGTACCATCTGGACGAATTCTCGTATCCCGAAATTGAACAGATCACCGGCCTGCCGGAGGGAACCGTAAAAAACTACCTATTTCGGGCGCGCAAATTATTGAAAGACAAACTGGACAGTTATCTCAAAGACGAATGATGATGGACGATCAGGAAGACGAACGAATCCAGCAATGGCTGGAAAACGACTTATCAGCATCGCCCGATGAGCTGGGCTCGTTGGCCGACGCGAAGACGTACAAACGGCTGTTTGAGGCCTTGAAAACGGAACCCGAAGCGGGGATGCTCTATGGTTTTTCGGCAAAAATCGAGCGGCAAATCTTCCGACAAAAACAGCGTTCCCGGCAAGTATTGCTGTATGGGCTGCTCAGTCTGGTCGCTATTATCCTGTTGGCAGGCGGTATACTGATGGGGCAAAATCAAGTCAATGTATCCGGCTTGCTTTCCTTGCCGACTAACTACCAATGGCCGCTTATTTTTGGCACGAGTGTGCTGGTGCTGGTTCAGCTTTTAGAGCATCAACGCTTAAAAAAACAATGGCTACGGCACTGAACCCATAAAGAAACGCTTACTTACGCGGCTAGTTACGACTTCAGCTGACACTTCGTTTGTTTAATTTACTCTAGTATGAAACGCCCCAATAAAGAAGCATATAAATGAAGGCTTCTTCGTCTCAGGTAGGAGGGTAATAATGAGACGAAAATTTGCTGCCATAATCCAATGATTTGGACAAGATGGATTCCTACCACCAAGATTGATGGCCATTTTCAGAATGATCTTTTTTCTTCAACCAGCCTGTCCAGAGCGGGTAAGTTGTATCGTTACCCGATCAGCTAGAGCTTCAATTTCCTTCAACCGCGCCAGTTGGCTCACCCACCTTGACGGAATGGCTTCGATGCCGTAAAGCAAACCCGCCAGGCCGCCGGTAACTGCTCCGGTGGTATCCGTGTCTTCGCCTAAGTTCACCGATTTTAAGACCGCTTCCTGGTAATTATCTGTGGTTAGCAAGCACCAGATACTGGCTTCTAAGGTATGGACTACATACCCACTGCTTTGGATCTCTTCCATCGACCGGTTATGTATATCTCCGTTCAAGAGTCGATCAAAGTGATGAATCTCCGATGGATTGATGGACAAAGAAGTCAGAAAGTCCAGACAAGTCGACTGTAATTGCTGGTAAATGGCAAACTTATCTTTTTGGTCCAGTAACAGGCGGGCAAATTCTAAATAATAAAAGCAAGCGATCACCGAACGAATATGAGCATGAGTGATCGAAGAGATTTCTTTGGTGAGCTGATAGCGTTCTTGAATAGGTCTGTTATTGGAATAAAACACTAAAGGCAGGATACGCATGAGCGAACCGTTGCCGTTGTCGGTTTCATCAAAGCCACCGGCCAACTCGGGTTTGGTTCCTTTGGCCAATCGTTCAATGGCCTCTCGGGTAGCGATACCAACATCAAATACCTCTCCGTATGGAGTCCAGTAGTTCTGAAAGAGCCATTTTTGAAAGTTGGTGGCAATCCGCTGTAAATCGACCCCCTGGGTTAAAGCTTCAGCTAGGCAAAAAGTCAATGAACTGTCGTCTGACTGGTTATTTCGGACAAATTGGTTCTGAATCACTTTTGGTGATTAACCCAATCCAACCACTCGTTTTCGTAACAGGTCAAAACTGGCTCTGCCATACATGGTTCGCTTGATGGTCTTCAGCCGATTCACCTGCCCTTCTACCTGCCCAACCTAGTTAGTAGCATACGGTCTCAGAATTGTTTAGTTAAGATCTCTATACCACCAAAGGGGAACTTGCAACTGTCAGTTGATTGTTGTATAATTGTCAACTGATAATTGCAGCTATGAAAACCAATCAGCACCTAGCCCCCCCGTTAACGGGACTGCGAGCCAAACGACCTGTTCAAATTAAACCCAATGGACTGGATGCACGGCTCAACCAGTTAGCTCAACAACTCGGCGTTACCCTCAAAGAATTAGCTCCCCTCTTGCAGCTCTCGGAAAGTACCCTACACCGATTACGGCACCAAACGGCTTTGAGCGGACCCACGGCCGAACGGGCAGAGTTACTGCAACAAGTTATCCAGCATGGCCTGCGGGTGTATGCTGACGATGAGCAGGCCTTGCGGGAGTGGCTGCGCTATCCGCTAGGCGAGTTAGATGGTCGTACACCGTTGCAAACGCTAACGACCATTGCCGGTTTCACCCAAGTCAACGATGTGTTAGGCCGGATTGAGCACGGCATCTTCTATTAACACGCTCTTCGACTTACCCACCTGATTACATGTTGGTTTATCGTTTACTGCAGGCCGCTTATCGTCATGAGCCACTGTCTGGACAAGGAGCTGCCTTGTATGGCGGCCGTTGGAACCCTAAGGGGCTATCGCTACTATATACCACTGAATCCCCAGCCTTAAGCTTGCTGGAAGTGCTGGTGCATCTTAATCCTAAACACATACCTCAGTACTATATAGTCACCATTGAGGTGCCGGACTCGATACGTTCTTTTCAAGAACAGGACCTGCCCGCTGATTGGCGAGCCACCGGTAGTGGCCCCCTGTCCTCTCAAAGCTTTCTAGTGGATTGGCTACAAAGACCGGAACACTTAGTCGTTCAGGTGCCCAGTACGGTGGTACCTATCATGACTAACTACTTGATCAACCCCCGCCATGAACTGTTTACCCGTTGTCAAGTCGTCGGATCGGAAGTATTCGAGATTGATGAGCGTCTGTATGATCCTTCACGACGCGGACACTAATTAGATAATGGCCAACTAATTAAGTAGGGAACATTACGAACGTTCCTCTGTCTCAAATAGGAG
>NZ_CP045997.1:4327431-4352202 GCF_010233585.1 Spirosoma endbachense | reverse complement strand
CGCTACTCCTATCGGTGGTCGTGTCTCGTTTGACCCATTTCGCAATTGTCCGGCGAGTGGTAGCAAACTGTTTGGCCAGTGCAGGATAGGTGTAGTTTCCGGTTTGATAGAGTCGTTTGATTTCTTGTCGCTGCTTTTGGGTCAAGGCGGCATTCGTATGAAGTTTCATCAAAACCATACCGAGCAAAATTTAAGCCAGATAACAATCTAATCACGCAATACAAGTAGAAATTAGTAACCCAACTAAAAACGATGTTGTTAACAAACAAAGTAGCAGTTATCTACGGGGCTAGCGGTGCGGTGGGTAGTACCCTCGCCATGACCTTCGCCCGGGAGGGGGCGACGCTTTTTCTGACCGGCCATTCATTGACAGGAATGGACGAACTGGCCGAAAAAATTAATGCCGCTGGAGGCTCTGCCGAAGTGGCCCGGGTCGATGCGCTGGACGAAAGAGCCGTCGAGATGCACCTGAATCGGGTGATCGAACGAGCAGGTAGATTTGACATTTCATTCAATGCGATCGGACTGCGTAACACCACCTTACAGGGTACTCCACTCACCGACCTGGCTCTCGATCAGTTTATGGCGCCCATCCAGACACACCTTCAAGCCAATTTTATAACCGCACGACTGGCCGGACGGCTAATGGCTGCGAAAGGCTCGGGGGTGATCATGACCGTTACATCAACGCCCTCCCGGGTTGCCAATCCCCTCATGGGCGGAGTCGCCGTAGCGATGGCCGCCGAAGAAGCACTAATCCGTGATCTATCAGTCGAAGTGGGGCCAAAAGGTGTTCGCGTGCTTGGCATTCGGACACACGGAATGCCGGACAGCGACACGATAAAAGAAGTCTTCGGCCTTCACGCCAGGGCGTACGACATGCCCCGCGAGCAATTTCAGCAGTTGGTTGCCGAGCGGACGCATCGAAAGCGCTTGCCTTCGCTTCAGGAGATGGCCGAAGTGGCGGTATTCATGGCTTCTGACAACGCAAGTGCGATGATGGGCACCGTGGTAAACATGAGTCTAGGAGCCATTGCCGACTAAACAATACCCGTACTTAACGAACAGAGCCCTGGAAACCCGGGAACGACTACATCATTTATCAATCAAAAAAACATGAACAAAAAAGTTATTTTAATCACCGGCACCAATAGTGGTTTTGGCTGGCTCACAGCCAACAGTTGTGCGGCTTCAGGGCATCGTGTCTACGCGACAATGCGCGACGTAAGCGGCTGAAATGCCAATCGGGCACAGGCGCTGGTGCAACAGGCGGGGATAACTGTGCTGGATGTCGACGTTACCAGTAGCACGTCAGTGACCGATGCGGTAGCTACCATCCTTGAAAAGGAAGGCCGTATCGATGTGCTGATCAACAATGCCGGACTTTACGCGACCGGCATCACGGAAACGTTCACTGACGATGATCTCGACAGCGTAATGGACGTGGACGTGAAAGGTCCCTGGCGCCTGATCAGGGCCGTTTTACCCCACATGCGACAGCAGAAAGAAGGATTGATCATCAATATGTCAAGTGTGTCGGGCCGCTTCTCGGTTCCGTTCCAGACGGTGTACAACAGTGCCAAATTTGCCGTTGAAGGACTGACCGAAGGGTTGCATTATGAAGTGAGATCGCTAGGGGTGGATGTGGTCATGGTGCAGCCCGGCGCTTTCCCAACGGAGATTTTCGGCAAAATAGTTACCGGTTCAGACGCAACCGTCATTGCCGGCTATGGCGATCTGGCCCATGTTCCCGGGCAGATGGGGGCCGGTGTTGCCCAGTTGTTTGCCACCCTGATACCAGACCCGCAACTGGTTGCCGATGCGATCCTTAGCCTGATTGACACCCCCGCCGGCGGGCGACCCTTGCGGACGGTGGTTGACCCCGTTGCTGGCAGCTTTACAGCAAGTGCAAACGATTCTGTGAAACAGGAATACGACCAGTTCCTGACGGCATTCGGCATGGAGAGCCTGCTGAATTGAGCGTTCCACTTTTTACCACCCGAAAAACAACGAAACCAATAATGATAACATCCAATTACACCACATCGCTATTGGTGGACCAAAGCCCGGAGGCCGTATTCAATACGATCAACAACGTTGACCAGTGGTGGACCGAGAAGCTGGAAGGGACTTCACAAAACGTGAATGATGAATTCACGGTCGACTTTCCTGGCATCCACGTGTCGATGCAAAAGGTAGTGGAGCTTATTCCGGGCCGAAAAGTTAAATGGCTGGTTACGGACAGTAACCTTACCAGTTTCCAGGATAAACAGGAATGGACAGGTACAACCATCCAATTCGACATCACCCCAACAGGAGACAAAACACAGATTCAGTTTACACATGAGGGACTGGTGCCCGACGTAGAATGCTACAACTCCTGCACAAGAGGCTGGACGTACTTCATCGATGGCAGCCTGTACAAGTTATTCACGGCAGGTAAAGGGCAACCTGGTAAGTCATTGCCCAAAGGTGAATTGAACTAGTTGAAATCAAGCTAAAATCAACCCAAAATGACTCCAAATAAAACAGCACTGACAACCCAGGAAGTTGTAGCTCGATTTGACGAGCTCGCCCAGCAAGAAAAGTGGTTTGACATTCACGACGAGCTTTTTGCGGATACGGTGAGAAGCATCGAACCCCCCAACTCCCCCTATTTTAAGAATGCAGTAGGTAAACTTGCCGTCCGCGAAAAGGGGGAAAACTGGGTGAAAAAGGTACAGGAATTTCATAGCGCTTATACTACCCACCCCGTTCTAGGCGGCAATCATTTTGCAGTAGGGAGGAGCTTTGATAGTACCGTAGAAGGGTTTGGCCGGGTAAAAATTGAGGAACTCATGGTATACGAAGTGAAAGACGGACAGATTGTCGTCGAGCAATTCTTCTATTAGAAAAATGCGCTAATCAATACCCTCCGCAAAACCAATTCGCATCATGGAGACATGTGTCTTCCAGGACGAAAAAACAATCCATAACATACCACGTGCTGAGTGAATCACGCATCTTGTTTATGAAAAATCTAAACGGTAAAAAAGCAGTAGTTATTGGTGGTAGCCGGGGCACCGGTCTTGCCATTGTCGATGCTCTTCAATTAGAAGGTGCCGAGGTACTTGTCGTCGCGAGAAATCCCGAATCGCTCGCCGAACTGGCCAGTAAATGGCCCAACGCACGCACGCTACAGGCCGATATGACGGATGCCGCTACGATCGAAACCGTTTTTCGGGGGGCACCCGATCTGGTGATCCTGGCGGGCGGAGCAATGCCACCTTCACAACCGGTCGTTGAACTGGACTGGGAGACCTTCAGCACCAACTGGAATACCGATGTGAAAGCGTCGTATCTGTTAACCCAATATGCCCTGAAAACGCCTGCGACAGCGGGCACCCTAATTGTGTTCATATCCAGTGGGGCGGCCATCGGTGGGTCACCCATTTCGGGCGGGTATGCGGGAGCTAAGCGGATGCAGATGTTTCTAGCTAACTACGCCCAGCTAGCCTCGAATCGATTGGGACTTGGTCTGCGCTTCCTGACCCTTGTACCGTGGCGACTGATGAAGAATACCGGTACGGGCGATGCTGTAGTGCCTAACTATGCAGCCTTCCTGGGCGTTTCGGAAAACGATTTCGTGGCCGGAATGACCCAGGCCCAGACGAAAGAAGACGTTGCCGACGCCGTTGTGGCCTTCGCCAACCAATGGCCCACCTCTGACGAAGGCAACGTATTTGTCGTGTCGGGCAACGGCGTAGCGACCGAATCAACCATGTTAAAAGGAGCACCCTTCTGGACAAAACGCTGACCAGCAACGAACCTGAGGATGAACGATGAATTGAAGTCTGTCCAGCAACCGATTGTTGTTCTGGGTGCATCTGGCCGGGTGGGTAGGGTTGTGGCTCATCAGCTACTAAACGCCAATGTCGGCATAAGGGCGGTGGCCAGGCATACCGATAAGCTGAAGGATCTGGCCGAGCAGGGAGCCGAATTATGGCAAGGCTCTCTGCTCGATCAGGCGTTTATGAATCGCGTGTTTGCTGGTGCCAAAGCCGCCTTTGTGCTGACGCCCGGTGATACGCTGTCGCCCGATCTGCATGACCAGCAGCGTCAGTACAACGAGCATATTGTAGTGTACGTCGTCAAATGAAAGTGGACAAAATGGGTGAAAATGAGAAGAGACAATTCAGTAATCGCACCGGCGACCCGGTTGTTTCACTCAAATCACCTTGGTTATGTCCAATTCAACCAAAAAATCTCCGTCTAGTCATTCCAAGACGGCTCAAGCCACTTCCCCCGAGCGCAAACCAGCGCTATCCATCATCAAAGACATTCAGCCGGACGTCGGCGCGGGACAAACCCGA
Organism: Spirosoma endbachense; assembly: GCF_010233585.1. Taxonomy (NCBI): domain Bacteria; kingdom Pseudomonadati; phylum Bacteroidota; class Cytophagia; order Cytophagales; family Cytophagaceae; genus Spirosoma; species Spirosoma endbachense. Next base: position 4,347,850 of record NZ_CP045997.1, on the reverse strand, counting down.
CGGCAATACACCGCTGAAGAAAAGATTCGCATTGTGCTGGAAGGATTGCAAGGCGAACAATCAGTAGCCGAGATTTGTCGACGGGAAGGACTTAATACCAACATCTATTATCGGTGGATCGGACTGCCGAAGCAGTAAAGAGTTTCTCTAAGCGGGCAAAAAGCGATTGGCTGGCGATACAACCCGCGAAGCTACCGCTCCTGAAGTACAATCGATCAAGTCCGAAAATGAGGCTCTCAAACAACTAGTAGCCGAATTGAGCCTAGAAAATAGGGTATTAAAAAAAGGTGGTCCGATTTCTATGATTCAAACAAGGACTGGCGTATAATTTTTATCATATTTTTCATTCCGGCGCACAACGGCATAAACGCGATGAATGAGCTTATTTCGGACAGCGTTTAAAATTAACATACGATTTTTGCCCTCCCTGACTTTGCGTTGATAATAGACTTGCAACTCTCCCTTACTTTTAACAGCTGCCATGGAAGCTAGATGTAGCAAAGTTTTCAATGATTTTCGAGCGTGATGATTAACGCGGGTGCGTCCCCGGACACTACTGCCTGAACGATGTTCAAAGGGCGCTACACCAGCGTGGCAAGCTAGTTTCTTGGGCTCAGTAATGGCTTTAAATTCGTCAGTGGCAATAACTATCTCAGTAGCGACGATAGTGCCCACGCCAGGTATAGACGTAAGAAGGCTAAAAAGTGTTTTCAATTCCGTATCATGCTGAATCAAGCTTTTGAGACTGGCTTCCACTTGCTCAAGATCCTTTCTTAGCGCCTTAAGTGAGTCGCCACAATGATTTTTTAATTGGCACTGAAGCGCTCGGTCACCAAAACGTTTTTGCTCCGTTAAAGGAACGGCTAGCTGATTAATAGCTGATTGCAAACGGTGGCGAAGCTGGCTTAACTCAGTAAGTTGTTTCAAAACTGAACGAGTCGGTTGCCAGATGCGTAAACGGTCTCGGAACCGATACGCATACTCAGCAATGCGGACCGCATCAATGGCATCCGACTTACCCCTTTGTAAACCACCGGCTTGTTTGATTTGGATTGACGCCTCCAACCATATGGGGAAGCCTTCTTGATAGAGTACTTCTAACACATGAGCATTGTAAATACCCACGGTCCGCCGTTGCGGTATGTTCTAGGCAGCAAATACTGGTGGTTAGAGTAAACTGAGGCAGGGCAATTAACTGTTTAACGACCTTGCTAACTGCCTTAGGCGAGTTGTCAGATTGAAATTGACCAACTAAGCCAGAAGAGGTGTAAACAGCCCAATCGAGTGTGTTTTTCGATACGTCAATGCCAATGAAATAGTAGAACTGCATAAGCTTTGTTATTTAAGGATGAAGCAATAGACTTGTCCCTAGTCTCAATACCTTACTAACGGGCCTGGAGTCCCACATTTCTATTCGAGTCGGGGGCAAGAAAACAGAGCGGGACCTGAATCGGACCATAGGTTATACCTAGCCACCGCGATAGGGAAGCCCACTCTGATGTTTTTGAAAGCTAGCTAATTCTTAGATTCTTACCATGTCACAAACCTAAAGGCCACCGCGGCTCAAGGCCGACGACTAATCGATACCATCACATGACCCAGTCGGAAAAAATGGCGGCCGCCGCCTTTAGCTTTGACCTTCGATTAAAGTCCTATATTTCTCGACCTTACCAGCAGTTCCGGTGAACTCAGGCCGCCGCTAGGTTAATGACCTCTCCCGCGCCGCGTCGGCCGCGAAGTAGTACCGGGGCTGTTTGGTTGGATAGGCGCCAATTAGAATGGTAGGCAACCAGGCCTCTTAAAGGTATTAGCGGTATCCGATCATGGTAGATCTATAGACTTTTCTCCCCTTTCCAACCTTAACTATGGCATTTACTTCCTTCGTGGGCATTGATCGGGGCCGCCCGGCGGTTTCTAAACTGACAATTGATGCGGCTTTGTATGTATCGGCAACTCAACCTGTGCTTCATCAGCAGTTTGAGAACCGCCCCTCGGGTTTCCGTAAACTCCTGGTTTGGGTGCATCAGCATGGTAATCATACCGGCTTGCTATTCTGTCTTGAACATACTGGGATATACGCCCTTCCCCTATGTTGCTTTTTTAACCAGCGTAAGTTGGATTACTCACTCCAGTCGGCGCTACACGTAAAACGGTCTATGGGCATTCAGCGAGCCAAAAACGACAAAGCGGATGCTGTAATGTTAGCCCGGTTTGCCTATTTATATCGCGATGAAATTAAGCCCTCTCAACTGCCGTCTAAGACGCTGCTTAAAATTCAGCACCTGGTAGCTTACCGTCAGCGGTTAGTCAAGAATAAAGTAGCTTTGGAAGTAGCGGCTAAAGAATTAGCCAGTTTCGTTGATAAAGAGTTCAGTACCAGTATTATTCGGGATAGTCATAAACATATTGCTCAACTAATGGCCAGCATGCGTCTAGTGGATAAGCAACTTCAAGCAGTAATTGCTGAAGATCAGGAAGTACATCGGACTTATCAGCTAGCCACTTCGGTAACCGGTATCGGTATACAAACAGCAGCTTATTTACTGGTCCATACCCACGGCTTCAAAAATTTTGACAACTGGCGCCAACTAGCCTGTTTTGCAGGTACTGCTCCGTTCGAATTTACTTCTGGCAGCAGCGTGCGTGGACGGAGTAAGCTGAGTAAAATTGGGCACATGAAATTGAAAGCGCTGCTGAGTAATGCCGGGCGGCCGGTGCCGAGCGAATGCGGCTATCCAATCGCCTAACGAGTTTGCTGACTACTATAACCGAAAGATCCCGCTGCGGCGGACCGCTTGAGGGCAAACCTAAGTTAGTCGCTCTAAATGGGGTGCGCAATAACGGGGCTGCCCGCGCAGTTGATCAGTCGCGTATTCGCAGCCGTCCAACGAGGTACGCCTTACATCAAAAATCAGGTAGAGTATCGGCAAGCAGTTTCTTGTTAAAATTCTACGGCAAACCCTTGTTTTTAGCTTAGAATTCGCGGGAAGATAAAAGATGAGCACAATAGTCGGATAGGTCAGGAGCCTTGCGGCTCCCTTCCCTTTACAAAATACACTTGCCGATTTGGCTGGAGAGTAGTTTGCAAATCAAGAAAGCAGGCGGTCTACAACGGGGTAAGACCGATTCAATTGATGCTATCCGGATTGCCGACCGGGTCGCCGGTGCGATACGCATACCGTTTTCGGGATAAACTTCATTTATGGCAGCCACCCCGCCCCGTTTTGCAAAAACTAGCGGCTTTAAGTGTCCTTCGCCAGCGGCTATTGCTAGTGCATCAGCAAATGCAACAGCCAATTAAAGAACAACAACGCTTTATTGAACCGAGTCTTCAACGACAGCTCATCAAGAGTTGTCAAGCTTGGCTCAACGCGATTAAGATTGATTTAAAAAACGTTGACAAACAAATTATGGAGCTTATTGAAGCAGATGATCATCTGAAACAGCTGTTTCACTTAATAACTTCCGTGCCGGGTGTTGGTGGTGCAACAGCTACTGAGCTTTTGGTCGCCACAGAAGAATTTAAAGCCATTGATGATCCTAAAAAGCTAGCTTGTCACGCAGGAGTAGCACCTTTCGAGTACCGATCGGGTAGTAGCGTTCGCGGTAAAACCCGAGTTAATGAGCATGCTCGAAAACGGCTGAAGACGCTTTTCCATTTAGGCGCTATGTCAGCTATTTGCGTGAAAGGTGAGCTTCAGGATTATTATCAACGTAAAGTCGGTGAAGGCAAGAATAAAATGCTCGTTTTGAACGCCATTCGCAACAAGCTAATTCACCGGGTCTGTTCGGTAGTCCATCGTGGTCAGAAATATGACAAAAATTATACACCAGCGCTTGCATAGACCATGGAAATCTGTGCCGTCATATTTTTCAGCGCTTACAAAGTGCTTAAAAGTATCTCTTCTCTTTTCACCCGCATTTGTCCACTTTGGGCTGACGATATACACTGGGTGAAGCAACAGGGCACTAAGGGTGCTGGCTCCTTCTATGTGCTAGTATAGTGAAGCTATTGCACAAGCATTGCACAAGTGCGTTCAGTTAACACATCAAGTTATCGTAAATTGGAACTGCTCATTTAGTAACCTTACTTAGATGGACAATATCATTCAGCTTAAAATCAGCCTGCTTGGCACGAAACCACTCATCTGGCGCCAGGTGCTAGTGGAGAAGACCACTACGTTTGAAGCCCTGCATAAGATTATCCAAATTGTGATGGGTTGGACCAACTCGCATCTTCACGAATTTACCCTGCCAGGTCTACGTATTGGCCCACTGCTGGATGAATTAGATGATGACTATGGTGATGAGTTGATTAATGAAGCGTCGGTTACGATGGAAAGCGTACTGAATGACACGAATCAAACGATTGACTACACGTACGATTTCGGTGATAGTTGGCTTCACGCCATTGACATGGAGAAAAGGCTTGTGGGAGATTCCGCTATACTGTACCCCGTCTGCACCGGTGGCGAGTTAGCTTGTCCACCCGAGGACTGTGGTGGTATTCCTGGTTTTTATGAAATGCTGCGCATTGTGAAAGACAAGCGACATCCCGAGCGGCAGGAAATGCTGGCATGGCTTGGTGAGGCTTATAATGAAAAGAAGTTCGACCAACAAACGGTCAATCAGCAATTAATCAACTTTTTTCATTTGTAGGCACTCAACGGATTCTATCCAATTGAGTCTCATGTTTTCAATTCAGTAGTTGTTAACTGCCGAATTGTACTGAAAGAATCGCTGGGTTTATAACCTTTCCAGCTATGAGTTGAAGGGGATAACCAATGAACGCAGCCTTTCGTGAACGGTTTCAAGCATCGGAGCTAAGAGTTAAGCTATCATTTCTGGTTATAATAAGCGTTCATTTGCTCAAGCGTTTTCGTGGACGACAATAGAGAAATTCCAAATTATACTTAATCAATAAGGGGAAGGTTAGCACTGTTCAAGCCTTTTAATGATAAATAGTACAATTTCAAGTTTATTTTATGGCTGAGTTTGACTGTTGAGGCAGACTATAGCTAAACTTCTGGTAAACAATCCTTATAAAAGACAATTAAAAAACTGGCGATTATTATACAGACATAGCTTGACAAATAGTTGTATCAAACTTTGTCACTGTCATACACAACGACTCATTGCAGTCGTTGGCTTATTTACCCTGGGTGGCTAAAACAATCAATGCTGCGGCTTCCTTCGGATGAGTCATATAAACGCAGTGGCCTGCATCGTCTACCTCGACAGTTTTAATACTTTTGACCCTTTTTGCATACATCCGTTCCAGGTCCGGATTGATAATCCGGTCAGACTTTGCCACCATATACCAAACGGGTTTTGTTTTCCATGACGGAGTTTGGATAACCGCATGAAAAGCCTGATCGGCAATTGTTGGCTGCGATACTGCCATAAAGCCGGCTATTTCGTTGGAAACACCTGGCGCAAAATCAGTTGAAAACATGCCCGGGTCAATGTAATCCAAGCCGTCACTTCCTTTGATTAACGACTTATAGGCAGGCGGATAAGCTTTTCCATTGTCGGCCTCGGTCTCTCCTACATCAGGGGCATGGGCAGCAATATAAACCAGTCCGGCGACTTTCGGGTTATTTCCGGCGGTCGTTATAATAGCACCCCCATAGCTGTGCCCAACCAAGACACAAGGACCGTCTTGTTGATCAATTAATCTGGTTACCGCAGCTACGTCAGCCTGGTAAGAGGTCATTGGATGCTGGACAATCGCTACCCTGTACCCTTGCCGGGCAAGAATGTGATATACTTCCTGCCATCCCGAACCGTCCACAAATGCACCGTGAACAAGTATTATCGTCTTAGTTTTTGCGGCTGCCTGTCCATAGCAATTACCTGAAGCCGACAAGACCGAAATTATCAGCGAAGAAACGATCCATTTAGACAATCCTTTTTTCATCTTCCGGGGATTTTGATTTTCATTTAAAAGGCGTTGCGATCCATAGGGTTGAGCGACAGTTTTCCCAAACCGGCGCCACTTTCAGACCTTCACCAGATTGGATTACTTAGTGGTTGACCATTCCCCCTACTCCTGGTCTGGGTTTGGCTGCTTCTTTAACCAACTCAGCGCTTGCTGAATAGCCTCCAACGAACTATACCGGGGGTTATAGGCCAATAATCGGCGGGCTTTCTCAATACTGCCATGGGGACTGTGAGCCAGATGGTCCCACGTTAAACTGGCATCCTGAGTCGATACGTGCTGACAAAACTCCTCCCAGGGAACAAACCGCAACCGGGCCAGTTGTCCATACCAGGCAGCCATTGCTTCAGCGTAGCCGCGCATGGTTAGCGCGTTAGCCGACAGAATATGAAAACTTTCTCCCACAGCCTGAGCCCGATGAGTCAGCGCCTGCATAAAGCCCAGGGCCACATCGTCGACATGCACATGGTGTAACGTTTCCATGCCTCTATCAGGCAGGAGTACTTCCTGGCCCTGGGCAAGCTGATCAAACACGACGGGATTAAGGTTTCCGGCCGGATTAATGGGAAGCCAGCCCGGACCCACCAAATGGCCAGGGTGAAGTATGGTTGCCGGAAAGCGTCTCTGATCGACTTTTCGTAAGAGAAAATCTTCAATGGCTGCTTTTTGAATGCCATACTCGCCAAAGGGGTGACGTGGCTGTGATTCGTCGGTAGGTACGACGACACTGTGGCCATGGACCCACATGGTCCCACAATGCAGGTAATGCTCCAGTCGATCCTGTAAAGCGCTGACCAGTTGATGAGCACTGTTGAGCTGAAAACAAATCAGGTCAATGACTACTTGTGGACTCAAGTCAGCGATAGCTTGACCAAACCTGTCCTGCTCGTCAAGCTGGCTACGGTCCAAGGATACCAATTCGACCGTTTGCCAGGCCCTGTGAGGCTGATAGGGTTGCCTCTGCTGGCGACAAACACAAATGACCTGATGGCCAGCTTCAACTAAGCGTGGTATGAGAAAGGTACCCACGTGCCCAGTACCGCCAATAACTACTACGCGCATTGGGAAAAGGATTTGATCAGGTAGCTAGCTTCTTATAGATGCATTCCGGGTAAATTAGTAAATCCCTTCCATTATGTTGCTGTGGCGATGTGCATTTAATCGTCAAAATTAAATCAGGACAAGACTTACCGTAGGTGACTGGTTATAGTGAACAGATAGTAAAACGGCCTAAGCCGCTTAAGTAAGAATAAAAAGGTTTCCTCAACAGTTATGAAAGGATATATTTTAAAACTTCCTCCTGCTAATCCATGCTAAGGTCACTAATTGTCATCGGAACCAACTAGTTAATAATGTTCAGGATAAGTCATCAAGCAGATTTGACGGAGCTTGTTTTGCGAGATCAGCCCGGCACATGGTATTGACTGAAAGTGAGCCGATTACCCACTTACATACGTTGCAGTTCCCGCCAAAATTGACGAATGAAGGCCAGTTCTTCCCGAGAAATTCCTTCGTGGGCTCGCGCCACGCGCAGCAGAATAGTAACGAACCGTTTTTTGGTTTCCTTCGTGAGCTCGACACGCTTGGCTGCCATCCGACGCAGGCCAAACGCGCAGGATTCCTCGGCGGGTTCGCCCACATTGTCCCGCAAGAACATCGCACAAATCGCCAAGTCACTATAGGGCCATTCGGCCAGCAGCTCACAAGCTACTTTAGTGGCTTGCTGGTGGAGCCGGCCGTCGAGTTTACACAGGGCATAGACGATACTGCCTAAACCCATCGCAACATCAGGGGAATACATAATCGGTCGAGTTAAGAGGTTGGTTATTACTTCGGTTTCATGACGGGTAGGTGTCGTGCCATGGATATGTTAAGTTCAGGCGTATGCCTGAGCCGCCAGGTGATGAAACACGCGCTCGTCTAAGCGGTATCGGTCATTGAGCGTCAAGCTGCTGCGGGCCGTAAACAGGGCGTAATTGACGGCGTTGTACAACAGCCAGCAGGAGGGGGGCGAATTCAGCAGCCGTTCCTCCAGCCGCAGCCGTTCGCGTGCCTGTTTGATTAACTGAACAGGTAGGGGCAGGTGTCGAAGTACGTTTTCATGATTGCCAGCCATGTTTGTCAGCTGGAAGTGGTCGTACACGGTGGCAGTCAGGGTAGTGCCGGTGGTCAGGTGTTCTAGCAAAAGCGTATGCAACTGCTGCTGAAACCGAGGAATGGTAATGGCGCTTTGATGGAGTTTACGAATGTCAGTCGTAAACCGCTGCGGGCGGGCGGGAGCGGCTGGGGTCTTAGTGGCGGGCACTTTCTGTGGCCCCTTTGCCCAATGCCCCAGCCAGGTCTGATAGGCTGGAAGGTCCGTAAAGGAATCGGCCCAGCCCAACAGACCATTCTGACAAACGTTCCGGTACACACTACTGCCTAAATGCGTCAATGGATCCAATAGGGCCGTCAGCGATTGGCCCTGGATGCCAAAGGGCGTTTTGCCATTGTAGCTGTTGGTAATCGTTAGGCTCCGCTGAAGCTCTTCCTTGCCGACAGAGACAGACGTGGGCAGGATAATACTAATGCTGAACTCACCGGTATTGGTGTGTTTAATCAGAAGCTGGTAATCTGGAATCAATTCGTCGACTACTTCCTGAATGGCCCGGTTGGGAATAATGGTGTAGTCAGCACTCTGGATACCAAACAGCGTTTTACGTCCCCCTGCCAGTTGACCAACGATTAACTTCTGCCGGTCGGTAGCAATAATATCATAATCGGGTAACAGATCACTCAGTAGCAGCGGCTCCACGGGAAAGCAGATGTCCTCCCAGGACGTTGATAATTCAGGTTGAGCACTAATATAGGTCATGAATTTGCATTTGCTTTTTTACAGTTGTAAATTTACAATCAGATACTAACAAAACCAAATTTAGCGATTATGGACTATCACATAGAGAAACCCATTTTTAGTAACAGTGGCTTGCTAATCAGCCTGTTGGTTGGGATTGGTGCTATAGTGTGCTACACCTATTGCTGGTCTTTTCTGAAAAAGCAGGGTTTACCGCCAATGCTAGATAGTGATTACCGACTCGATTGGCTGGGTATTTAGGCCCTAGGATCGACTGGACTAATGGTAAGAGTGAAGCCATTACCAATAGGGAAACAAACCATTCGTAGAGTGATTCATCAATCAGTTAAACGGGAAGTAGTATGCAAGCTCTTGATTTAATGTTCTCGCATGAACAAACGGACTCCAGCCGCTGGCTGCCGGTATGCTACCTTCTTTTTTTCGGTATGGTATTTCTGATTAGTCTGTCGGCTGAAATTCATCGGCGACGGCAACCGACCAATAGTGAGCCAAAAGTCTGTTCCTGGCTTTCCCTTAAACGCCCGTCTCCAACGACGATGGATAGGTCCCGGATTCGAGCCTCGCCGAATACTCCCAGGGTAAAGGCGACAGCACTTTTAAACCTATGATCTTGTCATCGCAAAAACCTAATCTGAACTCAGTACTAACTCACTAAACGCCTGCTGAAATGACCTGGTTTGACTATAGCCAATGCGTTCTACAGAAAGTAAGCTTTGACAAAACACTCTTCCGTAAAGAACTCCGCAAGTTACTTTTCTATCTGTCGCCAGGGGAGCGAATCCAGTTACTGCGCTGGTGCCGGTATCACAAGCCCTGGCAAAAAGCCTCTTTTTCGCTACCGGCCGAAGCAGTCTGACGCACTAAACGTACAGTTAAGGGCGACAAACAGCAATACTTTCAACTAAACCTCTCTTCTTAACAGATAGAAATCATGAAATGGTCGTTCATTGGTCAACAAAAACTCAAGGCCGCCGGGCTCTTGCTGAGCCTGATGCTGGTTATCTTATTCACAGCCACAAGCCTAAAACATGCCGTGCAGGACATGGACCAAACCATGGCTTCCCTATATAGGGATCGTTTACAGCCCGCCGTTGATTTAGTACACATCAGTGAAAGCTTACACGCCAAGCGGCTGGTGCTGGACAATCAGTTCCTGACCCAATCGCCCCTGTCTGGCTCTGTTCTGGTTAGATACCTGAGACAGCATGACCAGCAAATTGCGAACCGGATCGGCCACTACGAAAAAACGAAACTAACCGCTGATGAGGCAATCTGGTTAAAATCGTTTAAACAAAACTGGGCGCAGGGTAAACAAGTAGAAGGGTTGATTCAGCAATTGATGGCCACTGGCAAGTGGGCAGTAGCCCGTCAGCTATTCAGCGAGCGGGGGGCAACCCTGTTTAAACAAAGCATTCAATCGGTCCATGAACTGGCACAGATACAGACTAAAACGGGACAGAGTGCCGTGAAGGAAGCCCACCAGCTGGCCGCTGGCGGATCGCTGAATGTGTCTCTGTTAACGGCTATTTCACTCCTGGTTGGCCTGGTTATCCTGGGCCTCATCCAAAACACGAGCTTACGGAGCCTGGAATCACCGTTATTCCCGCTTAACTAACGGCCATCTATGACTGGTTTAACTTCCCCAAACAACCTTTTGTGAACCCAGTAAAGCGGATCTCACTCAACCGCCTGGTAACCCGAATCCTTCAGCAACTGGACCATCTTCCTTTAACTGGATAGTACGTCATATAGAATCGAACATAGAGGACAATGAAAACCTGAAGGACATTGGCTTTCATTTATTGAAGGATTTTTCTATACGGGATTCTCTTGAGAGATCACCAATGAATTCAACAAGTGCCACTTGAACTTGCTACAGTTGACTGGAGACTTTTTTTAGGCAGATTTGGGGGCAAACTTCAATTTGACCATGATTAAACGACGTGTATTTGACGAAGCATTCAAGGAAATGGCCCGCCCCGGCGTACCGGTCGAGTTATCGTATGCAAAAGGCTCGATTCATGAAGCCGCCCACGAATTAGACATCGATCCGGGACGAATCAGCAAATGGAGACAACGCCACAAAAAAAACGATCGAATTCTGCCTGCAACTACTACACCTACTGACGAACAGCAACAGATCAGAAGGCTACAACGAGAGCTCAGAGAAGCTCAGATGGATCGGATGGCCGAAGCCACGCGATATATTAAAATCAGTGTACAGCGCACCCCGCTGTTGAATAGCCCCCTACAACTTACCTTATAAGCCGTAAGCCCTACCTTTGCCCGACTTTCTGAACCAAGCCCCCCGCTTTCATTGGTACCCAACGAGTCCTTCCTAAAATCTGGGCTGGAGCACACGATGCCTTTCTAATCAAAAGGCATCGTGTGAATAAACTGGTGATCGCTTCGACGAATCCCGTACAGAAAATTCTTACTTTCCCCGTGCACTCCCAGAAGTCACTAATCAGCAATGCACTATGGGAAACAGCCAAACCTCCTTTACTATTATCCATTCGCATGCCGCTGGCATCGATGTGGGTTCACGCAGCCATCTGGTTGCTGTTGATCAGAACAAAGATCACGTGCGCGAGTTTGGGGTCTACACCAAGGATCATCAGCAACTTATTAACCATTTACACCAGCACGGCATCACCACCATTGCTATGGAGAGCACGGGCAGCTACTGGCAGACCTTGTTCACGGCCCTTCAGCAGGCAGGCTTTGAGGTGTTGCTAGTAAGCGGTAGCCAGACTAAAAATGTGAAGGGTCGTAAAACCGATGTGATTGACTGCATCTGGATTCAAAAACTACACTCGTTGGGCCTGCTATCGGGTAGTTTACTGCTAAGCGATACCTTCCAGCAGTTACGAACTTACTATTACCATCGCCAACATCTGGTTCAGCAGTCGGCCCGATATTCCAATAAGATGCAAAAGACACTGCGGCTAATGAATATACGACTGGATGTGGTGCTCAATGATATCACCGGTCAATCCGGTATGGCCGTCATTGAGGCCATTCTGGAAGGCCATCGGGAAGCGGATTATTTAGTGGCGCTGGTGAGTGCTCGGGTCAAAAACCGGGCCGCCGGGCGGTCCCGTCAGGAGATTGGCGATGCGCTGCAAGGCTGGTGGCGGGAGGAGTTGCTTTTTGAGTTACGAGCCTGTCTGGATTTTAACCAGCTCTACGAAAGTAAGGTCAAAGAATGCGATAAAGTCATCGAAGCGTTTCTAGTCAAGTATGCCCCACCCGTGGAGGTATCGGTTGAGGAAAAGAAGCAATTAAAGACCCATCGCAAACGAGCGGGCAAACATGCCCCTGACTTTAATCTCTCCCAACTGGCTTACCAATATTTCCGCACCGACCTGTTTGCCGTCTCGGGCATTAGCTACAATACGGTCTTTTGTTTGCTGACCAGTCTGGGCCATGACATCCATAAATTCCCCAACGCCAAAAGTTTTGCCAGCTGGCTGGGTCTGGTGCCCAATAATAAGGTGAGTGGGGGTAAAGTCATTAGTAACCGTCGGCCATCGGGTCGGAGTAGCATCGCCAAATCGTTGCGTCAGGCGGCCAATTCGATTGGTAACCAAAAAGATCATGAGTTAACACCCTTTTTCCGGCGCATTGCGTTCAAGAAAGGCCGAATTGCGGCCATTATTGCCACAGCCCGCAAGTTGGCGGTGATCATCTGGCACATGCTCACCAAAGGGGAAGCATATCACAAAGAGCGAGTGGAGCAGAACCAGGAGAAGCAGCGGGCGATGAAGCTAAAGCATTTGGACAAGAAGCTGCATGCGCTTCAATTGAGCAAAGAAGAGTTAGAAAGGCTACTGATAAAACACTCACTTTCAATAGGATGAAAATCAGTTGTACAGAAGAAGGCGGTCAGCATGCGATGCCCGGCATCTTCTCCAGGGGCGACCGCGCGGCGGACCGTGGGAGGTATTCCGATTTGTAGAGGAACATGCCAATCAATTTTCCACGGTCCGCCGCCTTTAGCTTTGCCTGTCTGTAAAAGTCCTATATTTTCAGATACTACCAGCAGTGCCGGTGAACTTGGTCCGCCGCTAGGTTAACGACCTCAACCGCGAATTAGAACCGGCACTGTTTGGTTGGATGGGAGCCAATTAGAATGGTAGGCGTCAGGGCCTCATAAAGGTATTAGCTAACTCCAATCGCGGTATTTTAACTCCCTTTCCAATCTTAGCTATGGCATTTACTTCCTTTGTAGGTATTGATGTTTCTAAACTGACAATTGATGCAGCCTTGTACGTTTCAGCGACTGACCCCTCGCTTCATCAGCAGTTTGAGAATCGCCCTTCTGGATTTCGTAAATTGTTAGCCTGGGTGCATCAGCGTGGTGGTCCTACCGGCTTACTATTTTGTCTAGAGCATACCGGCATCTATGCACTTCCCCTGTGTTGCTTTTTCACTCAGCATAAGCTCAGTTATTCGTTGCAATCGGCGCTGCACGTGAAACGGTCAATGGGCATTCAGCGCGCTAAAAATGACAAAGCGGACGCCGTGATGTTGGCCCGGTTTGCCTATCTGTATCGCGATGAGATCAAGATCTCTCAGCTGCCGTCCAAGACGTTGCTCAAAATTCAGCATCTGTTGGCTTACCGCCAACGGTTAGTCAAGAATAAAGTAGCATTAGAAGTAGCGGCCAACGAGTTAGCTAGTTTTGTGGATAAAGAGTTCAGTACCAGCATTATCCGCGATAGCCAAAAACATGTTGTTCAACTGATGGCTAGCGTGCGTTTGGTGGATAAGCAGCTGCAGGCAGTGATTGCTGAAGATCCGGTGGTACAAAAGACGTATCAGCTAGCCACTTCGGTAACCGGTATTGGCTTACAAACGGCGGCTTATTTACTAGTGCATACGCACTGTTTCAAGAGCTTTGAAAATTGGAGACAGCTAGCCTGTTTTGCCGGCACTGCTCCCTTTGACTACACCTCCGGCAGCAGCGTTCGTGGGCGGAGTCGATTGAGCAAAATAGGTGATATGAAGTTGAAGTCTTTATTAAGTAGTGGAGCAACGTCAGCCATTCAGTCACCTAATGAATTTTCGGTTTATTATAACCGGAAACTAGCCGAAGGAAAACCTAAGCTGGTGGCTCTGAATGGGGTTCGTAATAAATTGATCAGCCGTGTGTTCGCAGTTGTGCAAAGAGGAACTCCATACGTCAAAATCCAGTCATACACCCTACCAGTAGCAGCTTGTTAAATTTATATGTGAACCCCTTGTTTTTACCTTAGAATTCGCGGTTGAGAAGATGTGTAAAGTGCTGAACGTGAGTAGCAGTGGCTTTTATTATTGGCGTAAATATCCAGTTGGAAGCAGGAAACTGAATCAAGATCAGCTGATCAACCACATCCGACAAGTGCATGGCAAAAGCCAATCTCGTTACGGCAGTCCCGCGCCACGGTGGCCCGGATTGCGGATGAGCTCCGCGAGCAGGGCGTGAACGCATCCCGTAACCGCATTGCTAGACTTATGAAGAAGGTAGGTCTTCGTCGCATCATGTACAAAAAGTTTCGAGTACAGACTACGGAATCAAATCACAACTACCCCGCGGCTAAAAACGTGCTGAATAGGGCGTTCACGGCCGATAGACCAGGGCAAAAGTGGGTGTCAGACATCACGGCACGGGCCGCCCCGCTATATCGCCACTGGTCAGGGATGGCTTTACCTAACCGTGATTTTGGATCTGGCCGACCGAAAAGTGGTGGGTTGGGCCATGAGCGATAGTATGAAAGCAGTTGATACCAGTGTAGCTGCCTGGCGTATGACTCTCACAAACAGAGTAATAAGTGGTAAACTCGTGTTTCATTCAGACCGTGGCATCCAATATGCGTGCACTGAATTTAGGGACGAACTGAAAGACTTACCGGTTGAGGAAAGTATGACCGGGCTGCCGGAGCAGTCGGAAGGGAAACTGTTGGGATAATGCGGTTGCCGAAAGTTTTTTCAAGACCCTCAAGTGCGAGATGGTCAACCATACTTATTTTGCCACGCGGGCAGCGGCCCGGTTGGCTACCTTCCAGTATATCGAGGGATGGTACAACCGCCGACGGAAACATTCGGTATTGAATTACCGCACGCCCAGTCAACAAGAATCTTATTTTTACACTTCCTCAATGGCCGCCTAAAAAATCTCCACTATACTGTTGCAAGTCCAAACGTCCAAAGCAGCGCTTCACCTACGTCATCATAATGGGATGGTTTGACACCATACTGCACGTGCCGCTGACCCATAACCGCCACATCGCGGGTAAATTCGTCGAGTCGATGAAGCTGGCTAACCAGGAAGCTTAGCGTGTCAATGAATTTTGTGTATTGCGTTTCCAGAGGGCCTTTAAAGAGAGGTCTTAACTCTGGGTGGGCCATAAACCGTCGACTGTAGAAGACATCGCCCAGCAGAGCCGGATCAATGTCCCTCAGCAGTCGCCACGATTTTTTGACAATGGCTATTTGTTTCTCGCTCAGCATTGGTTAGAGTCATCTATGAAGCCGTTATAAGCAGAACTGCGATTAAAATGTATTTCATTACTGGATTTATTGCCGGCGTTTCCGGAACCTCTCCCTATAATTTAATTAAGCCACTATTCTACTTTGTGTGTTGGGAACTAATCGGCTGTTGGTGTGTGGAGTAAACCGCCAAACAAGCTTGCAGACAGAACAAACTAATGAGACAGAGTGAATAATGAAACGCCCGTATCTTGAAGCAGATGCATGAAGATTTTATCGTCTCAGTTGGGAGCCTTTTTTGAGATTGTTCATAGTTGACCATTGATAGGTCATCGGTCAACGGTATACATTTAACTTCCTCCTACAATTTCTGTCCGTTTTAGGTATGTCATGTGTCCAGATTCGGACAATTATCCATACTAGCAATCTATAAAAAACATGTCAGGCGCAAATCAGAGCTGATTTAGAGAAGTGGTCTTTTATTTGTTCGGAGAAACTGATGCGGCCATTGGCCAAACCACGCTTCTAAGTACCATATACATCTTCTTTCTCACTGGGGCCTGCTATGCTACTAAATTATTTTAAAATAACCTACCGTAACCTGCTCATCAATAAGGGCTTTTCGGCCATCAACATCACCGGACTTGCCTTGGGGATTGCCTGTTCCATCATGTTGTTCCTATTCATTCTCGATGAGCTAAGCTTCGACGTATTCAATAAAAAAGCCAGCCAGACGTATCGGCTTTACGTTCACAGTTCGATTAACAACGAAGAAGCGAACAATGCCAAGACGGCACCTCTGGCTGGCCCTACACTCGTGCAGATGCTCCCTGAAGTGCTCACCCAAACTCGTATCGGCTACTTTGGCGTACACGATTTGCGGTATAAAGACAAGATTTTCAGAGAAAATAGTATCTACATGGCCGACTCTACCTATTTCGATGTGTTTACGCTTCCCTTCATTCATGGCGATCCGTCGATTGCCCTCAAAAAGCCGAACAGCATTGTCCTGACCCAAACCATGGCCAGCAAATACTTCGGACAGGAAAACCCGACGGGAAAATCGTTTCTGGTCGACGGAACAAACTCCTATCAGATTACGGGGGTCATGAAAGACTTTCCCCATAAGTCGCATTTCCGTTGCGATTTCTTGTTGTCGATGTCGACCTATCCCCAAGTCAACCAACAAAACTGGCTGCAAGGGAATTACTCCACTTACATTGTTCTCAAAGAGGGGGTAGATCCTACGCGGGTCGAGCGCAAAATGCAGCAAGCCATTCTTGACCGTTTAGGGCCTGAGATCGAAAAAGCATTGGGCATTTCTATGCAGCACTTTCTGGCCAGCGGCAATGTATTTGAGTATCGCATGCAACCCTTATTATCCATTTATCTGCACGCAAAACGGCAATACTATATCGACCCCAATACCGAGTGGGGTAATGCCCGAATTGGCGACAGTATGTATGTGTCTATTTTCTCGGTGGTGGCCTTATTTATTCTGCTGATTGCCGTCATCAATTTCGTCAACCTATCGACAGCCCGTTCTGAGAAGCGTGCCAAAGAAGTAGGCATCCGAAAAGCCATTGGTTCGAGTCGCTTAAAACTAATGGGGCAGTTTACGACCGAATCCATAGTACTGACCGGTCTTTCGGTCCTTGTGGCGTTGTTTTTGGTACAACTCCTGCTTCCCGGCTTCAACCAGATAGCCGGTCGGCAGTTGACACTACCCCTTTTTACCAATACGTATACCCTTCCGGCGCTACTTGCTTTTACACTCATCGTAGGCCTGCTGGCGGGAAGTTATCCAGCCTTTTTTTTATCATCTTTTCGGCCGGTCGAGGTCTTAAAATCGGGCGTACAAAAAAGAAAATCCTCCTTACGTAGCCTGTTGGTGATTACCCAGTTCTCGATATCCATTACGCTAATTCTGGGCATGATCATCATCCGAAACCAGTTAGGGTATCTTCAGCATAAAAATCTGGGATTCAACAAAGAGCACTTACTCTCAATCAACAATGGGGCAGCACTGGGCGATAAGCTCAAACCATTTAAAGCTGAGTTATTGAAAAATCCAGCTATCCTATCGGTCAGCAACTCATCCCTATTATTTGCAAACGGTATTCCGGGAAGTGCTTATTTGTTGGGAAAACGGTCGGGCAGCAACCCCGTTTTATGCCAGTTTCTGGATGTTGATGCGGATTTCGTAAAAACGTTTGCGGTGCCGTTAAAAGCCGGACGCTTCTTCGCCAACGATCGGCTGGCCGACAGCACTGCCGTTGTCATCAACGAAGCAGCCCTTCACGCATTTAATACGACCAGCCCGTTAGATCAGGAACTTACCGAAGTCGATGTAAACGGCTCTAACACCTATAAAATCATAGGTGTTATCAAAGACTTCAATTATGAATCGCTTCACCGCCAGGTTCGTCCGCTGGTGTTTCACCTTAGTGCCGTCCGGCAAGCCACCAGCATTTTAACCATCCGAATTCAGCCCAATGCCACAAAAAATGCGATTGATTACATCGAAGAGACCTGGCAACGATTCGAAAAAACGGAACAATGTCACTATTCGTTTTTAGATGAGCGGCTGGCCCGACTTTACGAAGCGGAACAAAAAACGAGTCTCATCGCTACGGTCTTTTCGGCCCTGGCCATCTTTATTGCCTGCCTGGGCTTGTTTGGTCTGGCCGTTTTCATAACCGAGCAACGGACCAAGGAAATTGGCATTCGTAAAGTGTTAGGGGCTAGTATTGCCGAAATCCTGTTTCTGTTGTCGCGGCAATTTATTGCCTGGGTCGCCATTGCCATTCTGATTGCCTCGCCCATTGCCTGGTACGCCATGAGCCGATGGCTCGACAACTTCGCCTACCGCGTCGCTATTTCGTGGTGGGTATTTGTTGTGGCCGCTTTTCTGGCCATTGGCATTGCCATATTGACGGTGAGTTTTCAGAGCCTCAAAGCTGCGCTGATGAATCCCGTAAAGAGTTTACGGGCCGAATAAAGGAAAATGTACTAAAGTTCAACTCCAAAAGGCATTCCCATAGCGGTCATGCCTTTTGGGGTTTACGGGTTTGTATCTGCTTCATAAAATGCCCGAATTAAGGAACAGCTATTTGCTAAGACAGGATGGAGTTACCCACGATTCTGCTTTGATAATGTCCATTCTGGTAGATCGTCTATGAAGCTATAGATTACGGATTGCGCTTTAACTTGGCTTACTTCGACCATAGCCGGGGGGCAATAACTAGTGGCTTCTCGTCAATCACACGGATAGATGCATAGCTATTGTGGGCTGGGTGCAATAAGTAGTTGATGCCTGATGGCATCACCGAGGAAGGTACACCCAAGGCTAACACATCTGGCTTAGCTAGCCAATCGGCCACAATGAGCTGACTCCGGTTGTAGGTGTTCTCCTGCCAATAGGGGGGGAGTTGAGCCGCATCTAATACTCGCTGAGTGTTAGGGGGTAACTCCAGACTAAACAACCGGTAAGCGGGTAACTCATCGTAGGGGACTTGAGGCATATGCACTAAGATTTCTACCAAAGCGAGTGCCGGATGTTCTGCCGTATAGAGAATGCCAACACCCGGCGGATTCCACCGGCCTCCATTGAGCCATGTACCGGTAACATCTAGGGGTTGAGCGGCATACTTCTGACGCATCACTCGATAAACAATGGCCATAGCTTATCCGAAGATACCATAGTCAATACGGCCTAGTACCCGGTCTACCAAGGTATAGCCCGTAACGGTATCCAATGTCTGGAGGGGCGTTTGGTAGTCTAGTTCACGTAAGGGGGAGCGCATCCAGTTGAGGGCAGTTGAAGGGCGCCCTTCATAGGTATCTAGTGCGTGTAGCAGCAAGTTCTCTAGCAGCAGCAGTCGCTCGGAGGCATCCTGACTGATGCGTTGGTCGACTTTCAGCCGATGGAGATAAGACGCTGATAAGCCTAAAGCCATGGCCAATTCTTTGTCGGTTAAGCCAACTAATCTTGCTACGCGGTCAGCTTCCGCTCGTAGCACGCCTTGCCGACTTCGGGTGATAATCTCCTGTTCAGTCATGAGCCGGGGCAACAGGGCTTGATTAGGTGGTAAGAAAGGCAAAGTGATGGCCATAGGAATGAATTTTGTCACTAAGTTAACTACAAAAGTTCATCCGATTAAGTTCTTACAAACTTATAGTAGCAAGAATACAGCAACATATGGATTTTACTAAGCAGTCCAACTTTTCAACTTTGATCCCCCTTTAAAGAAAGGAATACTATTTGAAAGAATGCAACCAACTGACGATCAATCGCATCTCTTTAAAATAATACATTTCAGCACGTACTTTTGAGGGCGCTTTATGGGCCATATAGTTATATGTTATTTGGTTATGCACGCGTTTCCACCGCACCGGCGGCCCGGCCAGGATCAAAACTTAGCCCTTCAATTGGATGACCTGAAAAAAGCCGGTTGTCAGAAGATATTTCAAGAGAAAGTGTCTTCAGCTAAGGTACGCCCACAACTTCAGAGGATGCTGGAGGTTCTTCGAGAAGGAGATACAGTCATGGTTTGGAAACTGGATGGCACCGGCCACCCGGCGATTAGGCCGGTCCCTAAAAGAGCTATTCACCTTGATCAATGATTTTCAAACCAAAGGGATCGGCTTCCGTAGTTTGAATGACGCTATTGATACTACTATCGCACAGGGTCGTTTAGTCTTCAACCTGTTTGCTTCCTTAGCTGAATTTGAAAGGGATTTAATCCGTGAGCGTACCATAGCCGGTTTGGCCGCAGCAAAGGCTAGGGGACGGATAGGCGGCCGTCCGAAAGGACTCTCTACCGAAGCCCAAGCAAAGGCACGCGCCGTTAAGTCTATGAAAGCGCTTAAAACCCATACGATTTTGGAGATCGGTCAGTTGTTTCATTTAAGCCGAGCGACAGTTTACCGGTACTTGGCCTGGCAGGGCGAGAAATAACTGTCGGTTCATGAATTACCCCATTTTAGAGGCAGATGAACGAGCTTCCGTTCGTCTCAGTTAGGAGCGTTTTTGTAAGACAAAGGTGTTTCTAAGCTTAAACGCTTATCCTTCCAATATAGACTTACCAGTCAATCAATAAGCCGTCCGTTTCGGTACAGTAACTGTCCATTTTTGGACAACGCGGGAT
>NZ_CP045997.1:4208456-4327398 GCF_010233585.1 Spirosoma endbachense | reverse complement strand
TTGGTTTTCATAGCTGCAATTATCAGTTGACAATTATACAACAATCAACTGACAGTTGCAAGTTCCCCTTTGGTGGTATAGAGATCTTAACTAAACAATTCTGAGACCGTATGCTACTAACTAGGTTGGACAATAATTAAAAACTAATCGTCTTATAAAAACGCTCCACAAAGAGACAAAGGTGATACTCAGTTAAGCAGGTCAAGTTTTGTTAAGGTCCTGCTTATAACTTATTAGCCTTTCTAAACGTAATCGGTGATCGTCCTGCCGTTTTGCCAAACAGTCTAATGAAGTATTTCGTATCATTGTAACCTAACACAAAGGCGATTTCTTTCACACTTTTATCGGTATAAATCAATAAGCGCTGCGCTTCGCGAATCACTTCATGTTGAATAAGGTAAGTCGAGGAAAAGCCCGTTACTGACTTCAGCGAATCATTGAGATAACTGACGGTTAAATTCATCCGGACCGCATAGTCAGCCGGCTTTTTGAGGACCAGAAACTGTTCCTGCACCAATTGCCGAAACGTCTTCACAATCTCAATACGGCGTAGGGAATGGGCCTGAATCCGCTGATCTTCCTGTGACTGAAATACGGCAACCAGTTTATAGAACAAGGCATTGATCAACGCTTGCAGGAGTTGCGGGTTAAAGGACTGTGACTCTGTCCCCGCTTGGGTTGATTGGATCAGCTCAAAAATAGCCGCAAACCAACGTTGATCTTCAGGGCTTAAATCCAGTAGAACAACGTTGGCAAAGGATTGTTCGATGACCATACGGGCCTTGGGGTCAACAAATCGGGCCTCAAAGGCCATGAACCAGCCTGCCACATCTTTCGCCGACCCCAGTTGATGAACTTGTCCGGGACAAGATACCAGCAGCGATGAGGAAGGAATGGTGAACTGCTGAAAATCAAGGCTAAAGGCTAATTCTCCTTTTTCTAAAAAGAAGCAACAATAATGATCGTGCCGATGGGGGATTATAACCTTTTGCTCCACCTGTTGGATTGGTGGTTGATCCACAATTCGGATTAGTTCTACCCCAGTCAGACTTTCGATCAACGAATAAAGCTGGATTCCTTCTTTAGTCATGCTTTCAGCTCTAGGACCAGAATCCATACGAGTAAATTCTGGCCGATACGTTGGGGGTCGCCTTTAGCTTTTTTCGCAAGTCTGTCACCATGGGTATGTAGCCGGCAATGTAAATAGTAGAGTAAATGCTTAAATCTTTGCTCATACACCACTCCTCCAGGGCACTAAGGCAATGGCCATCAGGCTTTACAATAAAGTCAAATTCGGTATTATTGGCAAGAAGTGAGGGGGGCAACTGGTAATCATCATGCAGAAAAATCGCCACCTCCATGGGGTGTTTTTGCCGATCAGTTAACTGCTTCAATCCTAAAAAGTGACCCAGTGCACTGCCGTCGGCCAAGCCGAGCACTTTTCCTGTCTGGGCAGGCAGCGATGCTGCGTGAGCAACGCCTACTAAAATCTGATCGCCTGTTTTTAATTGCTTCACCCAACGGCTACCCGATCCGTTATGTCCCGCTTCGATATAAAGGGTGCATATTTTGTTCTCTGCATTCCATATGGCTGGCGTATAATCCCGATATTCAAACCCATCGACTTTGCATTTAAAGCGCTTGATGGTATTCCATTGTTCCATACTGACTGAGGGCAGATGAACATCGACTTCATACAGGGTGGCTGGTTGCCAAGCACGCATCTCCACTACATATGCCGGGATTAACATACGATCCAATAAACCAGCCGCTGCCTTTTTGAGAATATTTGCCATTTGTTGTTGATTTGCTGAGGCAAAATTACCGATGAGCTATATGGCTTTTGTCTTATAAATGGCGGCAACAGGTGGACGAATAACGGCTATGCCCACAAATTCTCCAAGCTGCCTACTGGTCGATTGCTAGTGTAGCGTAATCCAATGGACTACCAATGAGCCGTTTATTATTTGTAGCCATTCTTAAGTCTTTGAAAAACGCTTTTTAAATGGGGCGTTTATAGGACGTTTTATAAGGGTCTGGACGATTTTAGGTTCTCACCTACTGAAGCGACCTACGGCTAGGCCGCCCATGGTGCAAGGCGTGCGGTTAGCCCAACTGTGCTGTCCATTTAATCCACCTAAACCCTGGGGGAAGATAATTATCCGTTTAGGCTGTAACCTTTCGTCAAAGTGGGAGTTCCCACTCCAAATCGCTACACCCTGTAGGCCAGTAACTGACTGCTGGTAGTTAGCGAGCGTAAGGAGATTGAGCGACGCGCAAACTAGTTGCTAATCAGGAACAGCCAAACCAACTACTTATGAGTCAATTTTTTGTCAAGCTTCTTGTCATCAGCCTCCTCTTGGGACCACATCATCTAAACGCGCAAATGGCCTATAAAGTCCAGGATCACTATACGAAAACCGAGACGTACATTACCATGCGCGATGGGGTCAACCTGTTTACGGCTATCTATACCCCTAAACTAGCCACAGCGACCCGACCCTATCCAATCCTGTTGCAACGTACCTGCTATGGCATTGCCCCTTACGGTAACGACAGTTATCCCAACCACTTAGGCCCATCGATGACGATGATGCAGGAGGGCTATATCATGGTGTATCAGGACGTGCGGGGCCGCTACAAAAGTGAAGGGCAGTTTACCAACATGACACCCCTAACGGTTCACAAAAGTAATACAGACGTGGACGAAAGCTCCGATACCTTTGACACCATTGACTGGTTGGTCAAGCACGTACCCAACAATAATGGCAATGTAGGTCAGTGGGGGATGTCTTACCCGGGGTTTTACGCAGCAGCTGGTCTGCTGAGTAACCATCCTGCCCTGAAAGCATCCAGCCCGCAGGCACCCATTTCAGACTTCTTTTTTGATGACTTTCATCATAATGGGGCCTTTTTGCAGAGTTATTTTTTATTATTTCCCTGGTTTGGCGTTCCAAAGAAAGACACGACCACCTTTGCCTGGTACGATAGCCCGCCGGTTAATACGGCTAAAGTTGTCCGGGATGGCTACCAAATTTACCTGGATCAAGGCCCGCTGACGTTTGCTGACACCTACTATAAAGATAACGTCTTTTGGCAGCAAACGGTGAATCATCCCAATTATGATGACTACTGGCGAAAAAGAGCTGTACTCCAGCACTATCCGCCCAATCTAAAAACGGCCGTTATGACCGTTGGGGGCTGGTTTGATGCCGAAGACCTGTCGGGGCCCCTGAATCTGTACAAGACCATTGAGAAGAAGAGCCCCGGCACCTACAACACGCTAGTCATGGGGCCATTTGGTCACGGTGGATGGGCCTATGAGACCGGCCATACCCTGCACAGTAACCTCTATTTCGGCGATAGCCTGGCGAGCTTCTATATGAATGAGATTGAAGCCAAATTCTTTCGTCATTTTTTGAAGGGCATTGGCAACAGCACAGGTTTACCGGAAGCGTATATGTTTGATACGGGCCTGAAAAAATGGCATCAGTTTGATCAATGGCCACCTGTTCGTTTTCATAAACAAAAGCTTTACCTAAATGCAGCGGGCACATTAGATCGGCAACCGCCTAAAAAGATTGAGTCAGTCTCTTACCCCAGCGATCCCATGAAGCCCGTTCCCCACACCGAGGATTTGACATCAACGATGAACTTTACGCCTTACAATTACATGAGCGAAGACCAACGCTTTGCAGGCCGTCGGCCCGACGTACTGACGTTTCAAACCGGTGCTTTGTCTCAGGATGTGACCCTAGGGGGGGAAATTAAAGCGTATCTGAACGTAGCTAGTACCGGTACCGATGCTGATTTCTTTGTCAAACTGATTGATGTATATCCCCTGGACGAACCCAATCATGCCTACATGCCCCATAAAAACGTCACCTTGAGTAATTACTGGCAGATGGTTCGTTCGGAAATGATGCCTGCCCGGTTTCGCAACAGCTTTGAAACGCCGCAGCCCCTGCGCGCTGGTCAGAAAACAGCCGTCCATTTTCCGTTGCAGGATGTGCTGCATACCTTTAAAAAAGGGCATCGGATCATGATCCAGGTCCAAAGTACGGCCTTCCCCTTATTCGCGCGTAACCCCCAGACATTCGTGCGCAACCCCTATAAAGCAAAGTCCTCCGATTATGCGAAGGCCACCCAAACAGTTTTCAATGACAGTTTTATGGAGGTGGATTTGCTCGAAGGGGCTATTACTGAAAATGCCCCGCCATCTGTCTGGAATTTTGAGGACTACCGACCCAGAGTGATTAGCATGGCTCCCTTCGAAAACGGGGCTCAATCGGTAAGCACGAGCACATCGGTGGTTACCCTTCGCTTTTCCCAAAAGATGGATACCCGCTATTATAGTTTTGGCAAAGGCTCTTTGGGCGTAGAAAGCATGGTGCGGGTGAAACGGTTACTAGGTTTTTCGGAGGATGCTCAATCGTTCTCCTTTGAACTTGACGTGAAACCGAATCAGCGTTACCAGTTAGTGATCGGTTCAAGTTTTCGCAATGAGAATGGCGATCGACTCAAGCCTTACCTGATTGATTTTAAGACCAAAGACTAGCGGTTAGTAGGCAGTACAGCCCCTCTGAACCGACTTGTTGTAATGTATACGTTCGGGGTGGTGTCTATTCCTAAAATGATTTAAAAAATGTAGGGCGAACAGGCGAGAGAAAAGATAAAATCTCTGTTGAGTATTACCTCACAAAACCCTCCCGAATGCGACGAATAATTAATCATATTTCATTCATAGCGGCGTTGTTATTGCCTTTTTTCCTATCTTACTACTTTGGAGCCATTCGAAACGATGAAAAGGGAAATCGATGAAAACGTATATATCTAAAGTAGGACTTGAGCTAGCTATTCCCTTAGCTGGCTTATTTGTTGGTTTAGGTAGCTTGATGGTCTACAAAGGGCTTTGGGCAGGAGTCGGTATTATCCTGGTGGTTTCACTACTGATCCTGCACCTGTTTATGACAACACGCTATAAACTGGACAAAAACACCCTTAACATTCAATCCGGCTTTTTCTTTCACAAGGAGATTCCCATTGCTTCCATCAAAAAGATCATCGAAACCCGAAACCCCATTAGCTCCCCCGCTCTCTCGCTGGATCGAATTGAATTAGTCTATAATCGATTCGATAGTGTGCTCCTCTCTCCTGAGGACAAAATGGACTTCATCGCTGATCTGCTCCATCAAAATCCCGACATTGAAGTTCGGCTAAAGAGGGTATAAGTATCAGCACTAAGGAAGAGCTTAGATTAACCTTGGCGATAGCCGTATCACAAAATGCTCCCACTTGAGACGAATGACGCTTCATGTGTCTGCTTAAATAAATGGGCCTTTACCGTGACAATAAACTTGTAAGAGTTTAGCGGACAAAGTGGCAGGTGAAGTCGTGAATATCACAATTTATTAGTGACTACGCTCACCTATATACTATATTTCGCCCCCTATAAAGGGGAGTAGTTTGCGCTTGTCTGATTCCGACATCCTATGATAAAATTCGATCATTTTTGAGTGAATATGAGACACTTTCACTACCCGGATTATTGGGGGGGCATTGGCCTGATCGCTAGCCCTAACCATAATACCTAATAAGTGCCCTGCTGAATTAAATACCCCGCCTCCACTCATACCAACTAGCGCTTGGGCTTCTAAAAAAAACTCGACATTCGAATCATACGCAATATCGCCTTCAACATCGCCCGCAGCTTTCAATTGGGGGATAATAGCCGTTGCTTCGATATCGGATAGTATTTTGCCATAAGCGACGGCCCCATTGGGATAGTTGGCTTTATCCTGGGGATACCCAACCGCGATGGCTTTTTCGCCGGCATTGGGAGCAGCCCAGGTTTGGACTACTTTTGTCCGGTTAGCTGGATCATACATCCGCAAAGGCACCGTGGTTTGAACCAGACCAGGGTGTTGAGCCAGAGGGCCTTGTTTAATTCGCTGGTTATCGATGATGCCTAAATAAAAATCCTCTGCTGGTAAGATGGCGGTATTGGTGGTGCCGGGAGATATGTCAAAATGCATCAACGGAAAGTCAGCAATTAGCGTATCACCTAAAGCTATATTTCCACTAGTAGGCGGGATTTGTGAGGTTTCAAAGATGCCCAGGTTTTCTGCCGACAAATCGAATAACTGGGCACTTCGAGAAGACCACCCCGATAGATTATAGACATGATTGGCGCTTATATACAGCCCTAAGCCATAGTCATTTTTCCGGCTCCATATGGTTTTTGACGCGGGCCCTCTTCTACCAACACTCCCCCTTACTTTATTCAGTAGGTCGGTCAGATTTTGGTCGTTGCTGTTTACTACTTCCTCTAGTGTTAAAACGCTTAAATCAGGTGCAGCAACAATTGGACTCTTGTTGCTGCACGATTGAAATACAACTCCAAAGGCTATTAATAAAATGAATAGTTCTAGGTTCGCTTTCATAGTTTAATTGCTAAGGATTTGAGAAACACTTTTTTACGACAGCTTACAAGCACCCCTTCCAAGTGATTGATACTGCCACCGATTGCATTGAAAACTGGAATTTCCCCCTACCTATTGGGCTAGTCAATGACTAAGTGACTCCAAAGCGAGGCCATTCGTTGTAACCTCGAGAAAGATCAATTAGCCGCTGACTTTAAAGCGAACCCACCTGATGCGTAGGTTCATCATTCAGGTCGTGAGGAATGATGGATATGACGGTTTTCTGACTTGCCTCTGTTAACCAATCATTCCTTAGATGCAGTAGCTCATCTAATCGATTCCAAAACTCAACTGCTTCTTAGCCAAGCATTTAAAGGCAGATTCGGAATACTGCCACGTGAAGTCAAAAGGAATAATTTGTGCTAGACACGACCTGATCTGACTTTTGATTGCTTGAAAAACAGATTGCGCCCACCGGTTTATACATTCTCTAAATAGCCTCCTTAAGTCAGTCATTTGTAGAGTAACAAAAGCTCTCATTTCCCTTATGTCAGGGTACTGACTATCTAAACCGTTTTAGCAACCCTAATGACTGAATATCAAACACCCAAAGACCGTGCTTATACGAACACACTACTAAATGCAGCCCCCAAAGAGGCCGCTGCCTTCATGAACCTGAAGCATACCGCCGAGCGAACCGATGGCGTCATTCCGATTAAGTATCGGGAACTCATGTCGGTGGCCGTTGCTCTGACCACTCAATGCGCCTACTGCATCGAATCGCATATTAACAACGCTGTACAGGCGGGCGCTAGCCGCGAGGAAATTGCCGAAACGGTCTTTATCGCAGCCGCGTTACGAGCCGGTGGAGCAGTGGGCACAGGCTTGATGGCGATGCGTCTTTTTAAAGAGGCCAGCTCGGCCAGCAAATAAGTGTACTAGTCACGACTTCACTAGACACTTGATTACTTTTAACCACAGATTTTATCTTCTCAAAATACGCTCCCAGTTGAGACGAGATCGTGTCAATTATTCGGGCGTTTACTGCGACGGACATTGCGCAATTATAGACCGCTTTTCTTCTCCATCTCAGCCGGATAACGAGCCCCCTGAATCGTGATGGCTGAAGCCGCTTTTTCAATTTGGCCAAGATCATCCTGAGTCAGGTTTAGTGCTACTGCTGCCAGATTCTCCTCCAGACGGTTTAACTTCGTCGTACCCGGAATGGGAACAATCCAAGGCTTTTGGGCCAGCAACCAGGCCAGCGCAATCTGACCGGGTGTGGCATTCTTCTGCTGGGCTATCTGACCCAGCAGATCGACCAGGGCTTGATTAGCTTTCCGGTTTTCTTCCGAAAAGCGTGGCACGGTGCTGCGGAAATCGGTCGCATCAAACTGGGTGTTCTCGGTTATCGCACCGGTCAGGAAGCCTTTACCCAGCGGACTAAAGGGGACAAAGCCGATGCCCAGCTCTTCCAGTGTGGGCAAAATTTCAGTTTCCGGCTCCCGATACCAAAGCGAATACTCACTTTGCAGGGCCGTCACCGGTTGAACCGCGTGCGCTCGCCGAATGGTAGCCGCGCCCGCTTCCGACAGGCCAAAGTGTTTCACCTTACCGGCCTGGATCAACTCCTTAACGACTCCTGCTACGTCTTCGATGGGCACGGCCGGGTCAACACGGTGTTGGTAGTACAGATCGATGACCTCCACCCGCAGCCGTTTCAAGGACCCTTCAACCACCTGCTTAATGTGCTCCGGTCGGCTATTGAGGGCATTCCACCGTCCGGTTGCTTCACGTTCCGAAGCAGGTGCCCAGCCGAACTTGGTGGCAATCACCACCTGCCCGCGAAACGGCGCTAGGGCTTCGCCCAGCAGTTCTTCGTTCTGGTAGGGGCCATACACTTCGGCCGTATCAAAGAAGGTAACGCCCCGCTCGACGGCGGCTCGCAGCAAGGCAATCATCTCGGTTTTGTCTTTGGGCGGGCCATAAGACCAACTCATCCCCATACAGCCCAGGCCGAGGGCAGATACCTCCGGGCCACCGTTTCCTATTCGTCTTGTTGGCATGATCACTTAGTCAATTTTGGCGTCTTTAATGAGGGTAATGGCGTTGGAGATTCGGGGAAAACCGATGTAGGGATAGAGCTGCACCATCGCTGCCAGTAGCGTTTCTTTGCTGTTGCCTGCTTTTAGATTGCCGACCGCATGGGAAGCCATCTGCCGTTCGGTGCCGCCTAACGTGGCCAGACCACAGAAAATCATCAGTTCGCGGGTTTTCAAGTCCAGGCCCTGGCGGGTATAAAAATCCCCGAAGGCTGATTCGGTTAGCATTCTGGGAATGGCTTCGGCAAATTCGCCGGGCAGCGTTTTCAGGTTCTGTTTCATGGCGTCACCATAAAGCGGAGCCTGCTGTTGGCGTCCCCGCTCAAAGCGCTCACCTTCCTTCACGGTTGCCTTGGCTTCCAGTGGCAGCTTAATGCCTCGGCTTTCAAACACCTTGTTGATGGTTTCTACGGCGTTGAGCACTTTAGGGAAACCGATAAACGGGGCGCATTGGTAGACCACTTCCCGAATCTGAATCGGCGTTACGCCGATGTTGAGGGCGGCCTGGGTGTGCGCGGTTAGTTGGGGGAGGGTCTGGTTGGTCGTGAGCGCGGTGATGGTAATCAATTCCCGCGTTTTGTCGTCCAGGTTTCCAATGTAAAACACCTCACCGAAAATGAACCGTTGCAGGATGGTCATTAGTTCGGGGTCGGTTTTGCTGGCCGTGATGGGCTGCCCGAACAGTTCTTCGTATTTTTTCCGGGCTCGTTCGATTCGGTTATCCATTGAGGCTTTCTGGGATGGTTTGTTTGAATTCTGCCCGAACACGGACCCTGATAAAAGCAAAGTCAGTGTGAGCGGTAACAGCATGTGTTTCATGGGTAGGCTTGATTTAGGTGATCGATACGAAGCCACAAGCGGCTAATTCAACGAACGGTACTCGTTGTTAAGCGAACGGTATTGGTTGGGTGACTGCCCCACCCGTTGCTTAAAGTGCCGGGTAAAATGCTGGGGGTATTTGAAACCCATTTCGTAGGCGATTTCACTGATCGACTTACTCAGATCAAACACGCGTTCTTTGGCCAGCTCGATGACCTTGGCCTGGATATAGTCCTGAGCCGACAGGCCCGTTTCTTTCTTAATGAGGTCCCCGAAATAGTTGGCGGACAAATGGAGTTGTTCGGCACAATATCCCACGGTAGGCAGCCCTATTGTTTGGGGCTTATCGGTCTGAAAGTAAGCATCCAGCAGCGCTTCAAACCGGGCCAACGCATCTTTGTGAACGTGGTCACGGGTGATAAACTGCCGGTCGTAGAAGCGTATGCAGTAATTCAACAATAGCTCAATGTTACTCACGATCAGTCGCTTGCTGTGCTTATCAATGGGGTGGTTCAACTCATCGCCAATCTTGCGAAAGCCTTCCAGCACTAGCGCCCGTTCCCGCTCGGACAGATGCAGCGCTTCGTTCACGTCGTACCCGAAAAAGCTGTAGTCTTTGATGTGCTGGCCCAGGGCCGTACCACGAATCAGATCGGGGTGAAAGGCCAGTGCCCAACCGGTAGGCTGCACCCGTTCGTCCTCACTTTCTTCCAGGCCAAACACCTGCCCCGGCGCGATAAACAGCATCGTTCCTTCGTCATAATCGTACTGCTGACGGCCATAGACCAATGGCGCACAACGGGCTTGTTTAAGAAACACGATGTACAACTCCGACAGCCACCGACCCGTCTGAACGGACGTGGATTGGGACTGATCCAGTACACTCACTAAGGGGTGCAGCACCGATTGTCCGCGCTCGGCATTAAACTGAGCTACACTTTGGAGCTTTCGTATTTTGTCCATCTACTTACTTTTCTTTAGCGGTTTGAGCATAAACGGCTCACCGGGTGCCAGCACCTTGATCCGACCCGGATTGACAATCGCTTTCGCCAATCGGGCTGGGTCACCGTTGAACGGGTTAAAGTCTGGTGCATCCACCGAACCCCAATGGCATAACAACAGCGGGGTGTTGGGATAGGCATTGGCGACTTTCACCGCGCCCTCAAAGGTGAAGTGCCATTCACTATCCGAAAAATCAAAGAAGATAGCATCTGGCGTGGGCATACTCAGGTGGCCAGGTGTCAGGCGGGAATCACCGGGTGCCCAGATAGTGCCATCGGGCGTTTGAATCCAGAAGCCACAGGCATCTTCATTTTTGAAACGGCGCTTGCTCATACCCGGATAGGCGTTCTGATAAGCGTGGTCGGCCGGAGTCAGTTTAACTCGTACAGGACCAACCTGGAAACTATCCCCGATGGTATGCCCAAAGGCTGGTAATCCCAGGTTTTGCATCAGCGAGTCGACATAGATTGTCGAGTGATACGCGTTGGTAACCCCTTTCAAATTTTGATTAGTCGGTACGCTAAAGTGGTCATTGTCGGCGTGGGTTACCAGGACGGCATCCAGCTTGGGGACGGCTTTGGGCGCAATTGGGAAATCAATCAGCACCGGCATGTCGAACCCTTCCAGCACCGGGTCGATCATAAACGTTGTCCCACGAGAATTGACAAAAAAGCCGGCGAAACCCAGCCACCGGATCGTGGTTTGCTTGGAAGGCCCAAAAGCGACAACTCCCAATGGCTGCGTTTTCGGTGCTTTCGCCTGATATTTCTTTTCAACAGGTTTGGCTGCTCTATTCTGAGTGGTATCCGCCGTTGTTTGGGAGTAACCAGAATGGGTTAATGGGCCAATCAGGGCCATGCCTACGAGTAATATTTGTATCTTCATGTTCCTATAAACCAGCTTAATAAGCGCTCATTTAGTAGGAACAAAGGTCAGACGATTCCGTTAACCGGCCTGTATACCGATTACAGGTTTACTTACCATAATTACTGATTGTACTCAAACCTATAAGCATCAACGAAGGAACAGATAGTGAAGACTTTAGGGTAACCTTGTTCACCTCAACGTCTGTTCACTGGTTAACCCGAGAAAGAGCAATCCACCCTTCTATGCAATGGTAGTTTATATAATCTCAGAAAAACGCTCCCACTTGAGACGAAGAGCGATTTGCGTATCAATTATTCGGGCTTTAGTTGAGACATTTCTTCAAATGAAACTAGCCGCCTGCAATCGATAGATATCGACAGGCGGCTAATTTTCATCGTTTTACTCATTGATGGCTTCGGCTAAGCCTCATCGTGGGCTAAGGAGATTGACAACGCTCTATACGCGTTAATCTGCTGCTGGAGTGTTGCAGCAACTTGTTCTGCTGTGGCGACTGCATCAGCACCTGCAAGGAAACGTAAAGGTGGCTTTTCTTCAGCCGCAATTGTTACCAATGCTTTTGCCAATTTTGACGGGTCCCCTGACTGTTGACCATTTGCACCTTTCCAAAATTTCACTAATTGTTCTCTTTTTTCAGTATAATCTGGTATTGGGTTGGCAGCATACTTTGTTGACTGATCGGTAAGCAACTCTGTTCTAAAGAATCCTGGGTTAACAATGGTGGTGTTTATACCAAATGGTGCAACTTCTGTTTGTAGTGCCTGCATAAAGCCTTCCAATCCAAATTTAGATGCAGAGTATGCACTACAGAACTCTAAGCTGGTAAGTCCAGCCGTGGAAGAGATGGCAATGATATGACCTGAGAGTTGTTTACGCATTATGGGGAGAACAGCACGGGTTACAATCATAGGACCGTATAAACTTGTCTGTAATTGCTGTCCAATTTGCTCCTGGGTTAACTCTTCAAAAAAGCCTGCCATGAAGTTGGCGGCATTGTTCACCAACACATCAATACGACCAAACTTTTCAACAGCCGCTTTCACCGCAGCTTCGGCGTCAGTTTGCTTCGTAACATCCAGTTTAACAATGAAAAGGTTTTCATCCTCACCCAATTCCTTTGCAACGTTTTCTATAGTACGACCTGTTGCCACTACTTTATGACCTACCGCTAAAGCTGCTTTTGCAATATCTACACCCATGCCACGACCTGCACCGGTAATGAACCAAACTTTATGACTCGTCATTTCTTTTATTTCGTTGAATTAAATAGTGTAATCAATTGAACTCATATGGGCTTCTCCCATACGGTCGCCATACACAGGAAATTTTGATAACGATGTTTCGATTTCCTGCACATCTACTTTTGTTAATTGAACGTTTATAGCGTCAAGGTTTTCCAACAAATGGGCTTCACTACGAGTGCCGGGTATTGGAACAATATGCTGGCTCTTTGCCAGTAACCAGGCTAAAGCTAGCTGCGACGGTGTCGCCCCTTTCTTAGCCGCATACCTTTTAAGCCATTCTAAGATGGGCATATTTAAGGGCAGAAATTGGTTTGAAAAGCGTGGAAAGCCGGAACGAAAGTCCGTTTTCTCATCAAACTTTGTTTTTGTATCAATCGTACCCGTAAAAAACCCGGCTCCTATTGGTGACCATGGGACAAAGCCGACACCCAACTCCTCACAGGTTTGAAGAACGCCATTCAGTTCCACGTTACGTGTCCACAAAGAATATTCGGATTGTACAGCACTTACCGGCTGAACGGCATGAGCCCGTCGAATTGTTTTTGAACTGGCTTCAGAAAGACCAAAGTGCACTACTTTTCCTTCTTTGATTAAGTCTTTGATTGTACCGGCCACGTCTTCAATTGGCACATTCGGGTCAACACGGTGTTGATAATACAAATCAATGTAGTCTGTTCTAAGCCGTTTTAAGGATGCTTCTATAACCTTTTTTATTTTTTCAGGTCGACTATTTAAACCACCTTTTGGGTCTTCCAATTCAAAACCAAACTTGGTAGCAATTTTTACTTTCTCCCTGAATGGTTGGAGCGCTTCTCCCACTAAATCTTCATTTGTATAGGGTCCGTAGACTTCGGCGGTGTCAAAGAACGTAACTCCATTTTCATACGCTGTGCGAATTGTTTTGATGCCCAGTGCTCTGTCTGCTGGCGGACCGCACTGATACTCATACAGCCTGCGCCTAATGCAGCGACTTCCAAGGTGCCAAGATTTCTTTTCTTCATGGTAATGTCTTTTTCATGGAGCTTGTTAGCGCCCTGATTGTTATTATTCTTTGGCTGGTCAGCACTTGCAGATAACAACAAAGGGGATAGCATTAAACCTGTACCAGCCATGGCGGTATTGCTTAAAAAGCTACGACGGCTTATGCTGGTTGCTTCCTGTTTATCCAGTTGTTTTATGTGCTCTTTCCTAGTCATAGTTTTTTAATTACTAGGCTACAAAGGTCACAACCCGCCGGAAGCAGAACTAATGAAAAACAAAGCGAAACGTATAAAAATCAAAGGGAGGCAGCCCGTATTGATTTGGGGATATGGCCCGTTTTCTTTTTAAAGAAGTTGTTGAAATAGGTCGGATAGTCAAAGCCAAGAGCATACGCGATGTCGGCGATGTTCCAGTCGGTATGTTGCAACAGTGCTTTGGCTTCGCTGATAATGCGGTCAGCAATATGAGCCGTTGTGGGTTTGCCCGTCACCTCCTTAACTGAACTGTTTAAGTGGTTGACGTGAACCGCTAATTGGTTGGCAAAATCCTTAGCTGTTTTTAGCTCAAGGGGCCGATTGGGATCTTCGACGGGAAACTGTCGCTCCAGCAACTCCAGAAATACAGCTGTGATTCGCACGGCCGCATTTTTGTGTTCGGGGTAGTTTTCAGAAGGCTGCATTTTCAACGCCTCATGAATAATCTGGCCGATGTAGTTGCGGATCAACTCATCCTTATAGGCATAGTCCGAATCCTGCTCAGCCATCATCTTCTGATAAATCGTGGCAATCGACGCTTTTTGCTCAGGATTTAACTGTAAGATGGGCGTACCACCCAGTTTAAACAAAGGTGACTGGAGCAGGCTCTCGGAGCGTTCGCTCAATTGCAGAAAGTCTTCCGTGAAGAGACAGGCGTAACCGTCTGTTTGTGAGATAACCTCACAGGAGTAGGGAATTCGGGGATTGCCAAAAAACAAAATAGTTTCTTGGGTTTCAAAACTGCGGTCAGCATAATGAAAAATATATGACCCGGTGTTCAGACTGATTTTGTAAAAGTCTTTGCGATTATAGCTGTGACCACCCGACTTGACGTCTACTTGGTAGGCTTTGAAGCCTTTTAATTTGAGTTCAGAATTAAAATCTGACGGATGAGTTCCTAAGGACTTATTCATGGCCCAAAGTTAAGGAAATCAACGTGTGACGCCCTACATTTCCTGTGGTGTGAATAATACGCCGGGTGAATAGGCTTAAACAGTTGCAAGGGCATTTAGTGGGCCTATGTTCTTACTCGATCAACGAGCCAGTACATGAAATAAACCGACATTTGCTTCGCCTAGTGACTACGTGTATTGAGTGATTAGATTATTCCCCGACTGGCAGCATGAAGCGGGTAATCCCGCCGATATACCTCAAAGGGAATTTGGTTGTCTAACCCTTGATGAGGACGACGGTGATTGTATGTGCCATCAAGGTCTGGCTAGAAAAACACCTGCTGAGGTGTACTGTACTCCTTTGCAAGTCGACGTAGAATCGGAAAACCTCAATTAAAAAAAGCAAAAACTGGTCCTAAATATAGGGAGCACTATACACTCAGGTACGATTAGAAGTATGTTGTTTAGTCCACACAGAAATGGCTTAAGCTAATTTCAATTCCACTCAGGTACGATTAGAAGCAAAACGATTCCCTGATTACCAAGTCTAGTTTCTGATTTCAATTCCACTCAGGTACGATTAGAAGCGCCAGAGCCGCGTTGATGGTGGTTTGCTGTAACGTATTTCAATTCCACTCAGGTACGATTAGAAGTCTCGCTAAGCGGGTAACCGGCGTATTTTCCGAATGATTTCAATTCCACTCAGGTACGATTAGAAGTTTCGAGGTTTTTTATTTTCCACCGCTTAACTGACATTTCAATTCCACTCAGGTACGATTAGAAGGGTTATACACCAGCCTCTCTTTTCAGTGTGTACTTATTTCAATTCCACTCAGGTACGATTAGAAGTTTGCCTTCAATGGCGGGCGTTTTCTCGCCCCGATATTTCAATTCCACTCAGGTACGATTAGAAGATCAACAGCCGAACGATCGATACCGAACTGGCGATATTTCAATTCCACTCAGGTACGATTAGAAGAGTTGCCTGACCGTAAAGCTTCCAGCCACTGCTGTTATTTCAATTCCACTCAGGTACGATTAGAAGATAACCTGCGTATCGCATCAAGACTCTCTAACTCCATTTCAATTCCACTCAGGTACGATTAGAAGACTAGGCTTTTATGAATCAAAGAATTATTACGAAAGATTTCAATTCCACTCAGGTACGATTAGAAGTTCGCCCGGCAAACGGGCTACGTCGGACGGACGAAATTTCAATTCCACTCAGGTACGATTAGAAGACAGATTTCTCCTGCTCAATAATCCCCCTTTTGTTAATTTCAATTCCACTCAGGTACGATTAGAAGAATGCGCCAAGCACACCGGGTAAATGCTCTTCGATCATTTCAATTCCACTCAGGTACGATTAGAAGAAACTCTCAAACTATAGTACTCCCCCAAATTAGGACCACTCAGGTACGATTAGAAGGTAGTAGCTTCTTCGAGTCAGGGGAAGGTAAAAACCATTTCAATTCCACTCAGGTACGATTAGAAGTAAGCAATATGTACTTGTCACATAAAGACTTTCTTTATTTCAATTCCACTCAGGTACGATTAGAAGCAGAGAACAATGCACATCCTGCATGGATACAATCATATTTCAATTCCACTCAGGTACGATTAGAAGTGCGTTAAGTCAGTGACGAGCGATAAAAACGCACTCATTTCAATTCCACTCAGGTACGATTAGAAGGGAACCGGCGAAGGGGATAGTTTGAAGGTTTTCATGATTTCAATTCCACTCAGGTACGATTAGAAGGGCAAGGGACGCCCAACGTCCTACGATCCCTCATTATTTCAATTCCACTCAGGTACGATTAGAAGCAGCTTTGCGAATGGATCAATCTAAGTATTCACTTATTTCAATTCCACTCAGGTACGATTAGAAGATGCCGCAACCGGACAGGCTATATCAGTCGCCTACGAATTTCAATTCCACTCAGGTACGATTAGAAGCTAAAGCCCCTTCGACTGTTGATATTTCGTTCTCTTATTTCAATTCCACTCAGGTACGATTAGAAGATGAAATCCCGGTCTTGCATTGGCCAATTGACTGATATTTCAATTCCACTCAGGTACGATTAGAAGACTCTCGTTTCGGCAACTTTCGCTCTTCGGCCCTTAATTTCAATTCCACTCAGGTACGATTAGAAGTGAGAAGACTCGCGACCGCATATTAGCTACACTCACATTTCAATTCCACTCAGGTACGATTAGAAGAAGAAACCCCCGATCGTTTTTATGATCTGGCGATCGTATTTCAATTCCACTCAGGTACGATTAGAAGACCGTGACCTGCAGGTAATACCCCCGCAGCAGTGTTATTTCAATTCCACTCAGGTACGATTAGAAGTAAGCAAAAGAGCGGCCTTTCCTTTATTCTAGAATAATTTCAATTCCACTCAGGTACGATTAGAAGGCTGTTATCCAGCCCACCTTCCCGCTGCCCATTTTATTTCAATTCCACTCAGGTACGATTAGAAGGTCCGATCGGGCACAAAAGAGCCATTGGGTAGTTGCATTTCAATTCCACTCAGGTACGATTAGAAGCCGGTAGAGGCGCGTCGGGATTGGGAATAATGTCGCATTTCAATTCCACTCAGGTACGATTAGAAGCGCCAGCCCCACACAGACTATCGACAATAATTAACTATTTCAATTCCACTCAGGTACGATTAGAAGAGTTGCCTGACCGTAAAGCTTCCAGCCATTGTTGTTATTTCAATTCCACTCAGGTACGATTAGAAGACCAAGATCACCCGGCAGCACACCCAGGAAATCGTATTTCAATTCCACTCAGGTACGATTAGAAGACTCACCCAGTTTTTTGCCTGACCCATCGGGGTATTATTTCAATTCCACTCAGGTACGATTAGAAGATTGATACCATCAAAAAGCTGGTGGCCGGAACGGAATTTCAATTCCACTCAGGTACGATTAGAAGGTATGGTCGTTGGCCAGCGCTTCTCCAGATTGCATCATTTCAATTCCACTCAGGTACGATTAGAAGGAATCAGCCTGGCTCTGGGTGAAGTAGCGACTATCAATTTCAATTCCACTCAGGTACGATTAGAAGGAAGCCTGTTTACGATAGTTCGGTCTGGCTTCAACTATTTCAATTCCACTCAGGTACGATTAGAAGTGGAACTACATGCTCTCCATTGGGCGTACAACTCCAATTTCAATTCCACTCAGGTACGATTAGAAGTAAAAGCCCGATTGATTCATTTAAGCCTGGATTACTATTTCAATTCCACTCAGGTACGATTAGAAGTCGTAATCCGATGCGCTCCTTACGGCGTCGAAGCATATTTCAATTCCACTCAGGTACGATTAGAAGTTCAACCGAAGCACAACTCTGGCTATTGTTTCTCTAATTTCAATTCCACTCAGGTACGATTAGAAGTGGTTTCCTTGTTGCTGGTTGCCTTGACACCATCATATTTCAATTCCACTCAGGTACGATTAGAAGTCTTGCTCGCTCAGCTGGCTTATGGTCAGATTGCCAGATTTCAATTCCACTCAGGTACGATTAGAAGAGGTGTGGGGAGCGCCCCGGCTGTGGCTTAACATCGGATTTCAATTCCACTCAGGTACGATTAGAAGGGTCTATTACTACGATGCCAGTGCCGCGTATGCACATTTCAATTCCACTCAGGTACGATTAGAAGGCTTGATTCGAAGATCATGGGGGGCGGCACCAACGGATTTCAATTCCACTCAGGTACGATTAGAAGCCGACAATTTAAACCTAAAAATGGGCGTATACAACGCCTAAACCTATTCTTCCTGATACAATATAAGATCGAAAAGTCGTCGGTCGGTAATTGTACGAAAAACCCCGCCGACCGACGACGCCCTGTCGTACAACCAGTTAAGTCGATTTGATCCCATTTATTGCCCTGATTTCAAGAAGTCAAAGAACAACTTTGGCCTGATCGACGATTTAATCCCCTACAAAAAGTTGTCTGTCGATTGCCGCTCTACCCCTATAATCTGTTTATCGAGCCACTTCTGATCCCGGTTTTTAAATAAAATCAGACTGTCTTCATCTTCATCCATAATACGCCTGGCTTCGTGCAATAATTCGCGCAGTTGCACCTCCGTCATTTCGCCCTCGAACACCGAATTCTGAATCCAGTTCATATACCGCCGACAGAGTTTCAGCATCTTCCCGACACGCTTCTGCCCCATGTCATACACCAAAATCACATACATAGTCCTCCTTATTTACCACCATGCCTTAAAAGGCCGATATTCTTCTAACCCCAGGAGATGCTTTTGTAATTTGTAGCACTCCAGCTTCACCAGGTGCCGATAACTGACACTTCGCCCCAACGCCCGGTGTTTGATTGTTTCTTTCAACTGCTCGTCGAAACCCTGCACGAAGCGCTTTCTGGCCGCATCTTTCAGAACACAGCCGCCTACTTCCGATCGAAAATCAGACGGCTGCAACTGCCGTTTATTGATCATCCGAAAAATTAGTCGATCCACTAATATTGGCTTGAACACCTCGGATAAATCCAACGCCAGCGAATACCGGCGTGCACCCGGTTCGTGTAGAAAACTAATTGTTGGGTTCAACTGTGTGTGGTAGATCGTACTCAGGCAGGCCGTATAACAGAGCATATTGCCGAACGAAATCAGGGCGTTCAATTCGTTTTGGGGTGGTCGTTTGCTACGCCCATCCATGCAAAACGTTTGGCCCACAATGGCGTCGAAGGCTCCGTAATAGGTCTGGCGAATATTCCCCTCAATCCCCATTAACATCGGCACATCGACTGCCATTGGTACACTGGCCAATAAACGTTCAATAAGGCAGATGGCCTCGGTCAAATCTTTAGCTTTATCTCGGTTGTCGTAGTATTTCAGTACCCGCAGAATATTATTTGCCGCACCTTCCACAAATCGTCGGGCAATCTCGATGCGCTTTTTAGCGGCCATATAATGCTTCGTCTGGTCGACCTGCATTTTACCGGCCAACAGATATTCGCGAGGCATGAACGAACCGGTGTAGTGCTCATAGTAGTTAAAGAAATGGACGGCAATACCTTCCTGTCCCAAAAAATTGTATAAGGCACTATTCGCATCCAAACTGCCAAAAACATACAGATCACCAACCTGCTCAATGGGCAGATAGCGCGGTTGGCCTTCGATACCTGCCTCATCGACAGGTGTAAACTTCAGGGTATTATCTTTGCGGCTCATCCGGCCAGCATTGAACAGGTATTTGGGTTGTTTCATAAACCAAAGAGCGAAAGGGTGAAAGAATGATTGGCTAGTATTTACTCATGCACGGTTTCGCTCTTTCACTCATTAATTTCTTCTACATAGCAGAAATCAAAGTAGCTGCATGACCGGCATTTCGATTTGGCGATACGACCAGGGCATTGCTCACGGTCGACAATCCGCTTGATGTCCCGTATCCAGCCTTCTACCACGGGTACATCATCGTTTGTCAGTTGAACGGTCTGCGTTTGGCGAAGTTTAGGGTATTCGAGCAGGCCAGTGGCTCCTTCCACCCCGTTTTTGCGTAATAGATACAGGTAAAACTGCACTTGTGCGACGTGCGAATGTTCCATTTTATCCGACTTTTTCATCTCATGAACGACCTTATCATAAGGATCGTAAAAGTCAATTTTAGAGCCATCGAGAATGATTTCACGATATCGTTCGGCGCGTTGCGGATAGGCGTGTTCGTGCAGTTGTTTACCTTCGGCTACCAATTCTGAATTGTGCTCCATGCGAATGTGATTGGCATGAAGCCAGAGTTCACGCTTGCAGATATGGTACATGCCGATGAGCGAGCCGGTGACAGTTTGCATATGGTTGATCTATGAATCTCGCCATACTGGTGCGAGATTTAGGTGTAGACTACATAAGTGATCTTACTGGGCATATAACTTCTGCAACCGGTGGTTGCAGAAATAGCACGGCGATGAATTTCAGGCAAAGCAATTCTGTACAAATTCAGGAAAATGATATAATAAAAAGTAATACATAGATTTTAAAGAAAAGAATTTGCAGAATCATCGAATGCATCTTCCATCAATCCTGTGTCAGTCTTATAAACCTTATCATGGTGAGACAAATACCAGTAGCCATATGTTGTATCGGCATTTAGGCAAAAGCTTTTCATTTTATCTATGGTATTTGAATGAGTCATAAGCGAAAAAGTAAACTTCCCTAAAATGCTTTGTAGCGTTTTGAAATTAATTCGATCATTTAAATCAAACCCTTTTCCTACTTTTCGATTTGCAATGTCTTGCCAAATAAATCGCTCATAACACTTCCAAACCGATTCTCCATTAATAAACTCATCTCCGACTCTATAGGCACCAAAATGAATTAAGAATGCAAGGTCGTCCTCAGAAAACATCGCTTCAGATTTACTTTCTTCTGAAGATTCGACCCAGGCGGGAATATCAATGGGTACAAAAACGGATTCGTTCTGCTGGTCAATTAGTCTAAAATTCCTATCGATTTGAGTGAAATTCAACCGATTTAGGTGATCCAGAATTTCCCCAGAAAAATTATCAGCGTAAGCACCTTTGTTAAAACCATCAATCTTGCTAAAAACCTCTTGATATAGTTTATCAAACCGCTTTTCTGAAAGTATTTCCTGAGCTGTCTCCTTAGAAATTTTACCTTCCTGAATCACCTTGTATCTATAATCAGATCCATACAAAATTCTCGAATCATCTAACCTAAACAAATAAACCTCACACAGACCTTTACTCGCATTGCGATTAACGCGCCCCGCTAGTTGTTCATCGCTATCTAGAAGAGAGATATTCTTGAATCCTAAATCCATATCGATATCTACACCCGCTTCTACAACCTGCGTTGTAATGAGTAAAATATTTTTTCTTCGATAAGCCGGATTCTTTAACTGATTGATAATCTGGCGACGTCTGAATTCTAAAATGGTGCCTGACAAAACAAATATTTCATCAAACAGGCAATCTGAATCTCCAATTACCTGCTTAAACGTAGAGGCTGATTTTTTGTAAATAAACTCAATGATCGTGTGAACGCTACCATGTAGGGTGTTTTGCTCAGCAAACTGCTTTGACTTATCAATCACGGTCTTGGCTAATTCGCTCCAATCATTTTCATCTTTATCGTTAAGCTGACGGTCGTATAACTCAAAGTTAAAGCGTACACGCTCTGCGAAATTTGGATTTTGAAGGTATTTCCGGGCATTTGGCAGAAGCTCCTGAAATACGGGCAATGGCCTAAGTTTCAAATCCAGTTTATCCAGTTTAGGCAACGTAGCCGACATGAGAATAAACCGGATATTGAAAGTCTCCGCATACTGACTAATGAAATACAACATCTTATCCCAGATTTTGGGATTGTACGATTGTATTTCATCAATAATCACTACGGAATTGGCCAGTCGGTGCAACAGGTAGTTCGCTTCTTTGGAATTGGTTTTCAGAATATCAAAGAACCGAACGTGCGAAAGCAACGTAATAGGATAGAGTGCAAACAAATTGTCGATATAATCTTTCTTGTCTCGGCCATACACATCATCTTCTTTCTTTGCTTCGCTTTTACTTTGAAAACCTGCCTTTGAGTGAAGCTCAACTAATTCCAGGTTAGTCAATTGTAGTGTTGCCTGCACAGCTTTGTATGTCTGTGTAATCAGCGTTGTGAACGGAAAAACATAGAATACTTTTCGCAGCTCCGGATTCTTGTCTAATAACTCTGTCAGGGCAATCATCGACAGGTTCGTTTTCCCCCCACCTGTCGGGGCCTCAATGAAGTAAAGTCGCTTATCCGAAAACTTCCGAATAGTTTGAAGCAACTCGATTGCCATTTCTCGACGTAACTTGTTCAAATTCGCTTTAGACTTTTCCTGAAGAGCTTTCTCCTGAAACACATAACCAGATTTCAATTGCTCAAACGTGTCTTTATTATGCTCGAATTGGCGAAGATTTTGGATAATTGTCTCAATACGATTTCGGTCATTCAAAACTCCCAGGTCATGAGTCACATCTCCACTCATGTACTCATGCGTTGCCAGATAATCTGATGCTGTAAGCAGAGAGAAGTTGAGTTTCAAAAGTGCAAAAAGAGCAAATGAAGAACCGGAGCGTCTTTCAAACTCAGTCCAAAAAGACTCGAAGTCGTCAAAGACAAACGCCGAGAGACTTTGCTCAAACGAGAATTTATAAAGTTGTAGATAATACTGAACCTGAGCATAGAAGCGTCCAAAATCAGCTTTATGTACATCTGCTTTAACCTCATCCAAAAAAGGGCTATGGTGTTTTATAATCGCATAAGAAAATTGCCAGATAAGAACCGTCAAATATTGTAATTCACTTTCGTCTAATTCTTTGTCCTGCTCAATTCGAGTAAGGAAATAACCCACATATATATACGCACCTAACCAGGAGTGGCCATGTGCTGGTGTAAACGGACTCTGCGGATTTGGCTTAAATATCAGATTCCGCATTCGGGAAGCCTGAAAATCTTCGTTTACTTTCCCAAAGTCATGAAAAGCTATGGTATTAACGAAAAGTTGTTTAATCCAATCGTTAATCTTACTTTCCTTTTTGAAAGAATTAATCGTGAGGTTCAGGATGAGCCGGTCAATAACTGGCTCTAATCCATGAACATCACAAAGTTTTTCAAAATACTCATTCACTAAATCACAGTGTTCAAACAGTTTTTCAGGCTGTTTGAAATCTTCTTCACCCTTAGCAGGTAAATGTGCCCAGTACTGTTCATTTAATTGGAGCAAGGCGGCAATTGCGGCTCGTTCTTTGTATAAGGTGTGGATAGAAATCATACGTCAGAAAAGTTGGACGACAGTTTTAGTACCCTGCTCATCTTCAATCTGAAAGAGATTGGTAATGGTGGATTCCTGCGAGAGTGTAAAATCGGTGTAAGCGAAATCATAAAGCTGGTATTGAACCAACGTTTCATGGAAATGCACTGGCAGTCGCTCGAAGTAAGAGAAAGTAGCTTTGTTTGATACGGTTCTGTTCCTGAACGAAATCTTGACCGTTACTTGCTCGTCTTTCAAAGGCTTGCTTTTAATGAATAGTGTGTTTAGTAGAAAATCCTGTCCAGGCAAAAAAGACTCATGGGTATACTCTATTAGCGATACACGTCCATCATCCTCCATCAACCACCACGCTTGAAATTCATTTTTGCCCAGATAGGGGATGTATTCCGCCTGACCATTTTTCAGATATTCATACAGTTTACTATGGTCGGGATTTTCTAGATCCAGCAACAGATAGCAACGGTAGGCCGGTTGAATCAGCATCATTTCCTCTATCAGCAAATTACCATCATCGTTAGCGTAGCCAACCGTATTGGTATATTTAACACTGGTTTTCTGGAAATTACCCTTTTCATGATCCAGCGGTTGAATACCAATGGGCAGATCTTTGAGTCGCAAATAATACTCAGGAAACTCCCCCTTTTTACTGTATCCTTTCAGGCCAATAATAGCCCCCAGGATTCCTAGTAAAGCCGGTTTATGGAGAATATTATACGACAACAATAGGCCATCGTTATAATCTGGTTTCTTGAA
This sequence comes from Spirosoma endbachense, assembly GCF_010233585.1. Lineage (NCBI taxonomy): Bacteria > Pseudomonadati > Bacteroidota > Cytophagia > Cytophagales > Cytophagaceae > Spirosoma > Spirosoma endbachense. The sequence continues at coordinate 4,303,243 of NZ_CP045997.1, read as the reverse complement.
AAACCCAAAGTCAGCCCGCAAGTCGAACGAAATCAGTTTTTGGTTCGCCATTGCCGAATTAATTTAGTTCCAGAACCTCAGCGCCTTCGGGCGCATTCAGTACGGTCGTTACAGCTTGATCATAGTAAAGCTCAATTTTCTCAATCTGACTTTTGATGTGCTCCCGGCCAAGAATGGCACTCACTTTAGTCAAGTCGATTTCCCGGCTTTCATTTTCACCAACAGTCACACTTACCAACTCAACAAACGATGGTAAGACTAGTTTAGAGTCAGCCTTAAGTTGTACCCAGAGCAATAGCTCGTTTTCAGTACCGGCTTTGGCAGCTGAATCATAGAGCGTAACCCCCGAACGTAGCGCCTGCTTCAACTTGGCAATATCCTCATCTGTGACGCCATCACTACTAACCAATGTGGCCATATCTTCCAGATTCCGGGGATTGACAGACAGATGGTGAACATAGTGGCCTTCGCGTAATTTAAATTGAGTGCCTAGGGTCGTCTGCATCGAATCTGCGCTTTTGTCGTTGGAATTACGAAATGGCGACGAAATTTGCTCCGAGTAAATAATTCCCTCTGGGAAGCGATTAACACCATGCGTAAACTGCACCGTACCATGCAATGAAAGATTAGCCCCCGAGCTGGCAAACGTGCCGCCAAACAGCCGAATATCAATGCATTTCAATAAATTCTCAAGAATCTGCATACGAGCTTTTACGGCTGCATCTTTGCCTTTCTCTACGGTTGGGAAAGCGGTAAAATGCTTAATGTATGTCTGGTCAAGATCGCGCGGTTGCATTTCATCGCTCAGACTTTTGAAATAAAATACGCGCTCCTCCTCTAAATGCTTAACCAGATAATTGCGAATAGAATATTTTAATGCTTTGTCTGTAGCATACACTGTACCGTCAGGAAGGGTGCGGGGCTGGTGCGTAAAATCCGCGTTATAATTTGAATTGATTGATTTAATAATGGCACAGCCAAAAACGCGGTTCTTAAAGGATTGACTCATGATATTTGTTTAATTGGGTGGTTAAAGGTTGATTTTATTCTTCTATCGGGGTTGGCTCCGTTTCAGCTTCCTCTTTTGTCTCCTTGTCGCTGAATAGCGCATTTTGGGAGAAAATTCCCGCTAGTGTAGTCGGCATTAGGTCACGAATACTGGCTTTTGTCTCGTATGCCATAACTTCAGCAAATGGCGTACGAAAGTTGGACGAGAATGTTTCGTGCTTATACGTATCGAATAAGCGGGCGATGGCCTTATTCAATTCCTTGGCATGAACCTGCTGCAGAAAGGGTTCCAGTCGTTTGTAACTGGTATCGCTGGTTTTACTTTTGGTAAGTAAGTAATAAATGACCTGACCAACCGTAAAAGCATATTGCTCATCGGTCTCGATGGTAGCTTCGTTTTTCGTAAGCTGATGAATGAATTTTCGGTGTGCCTGTAACTTGTTGGCCATAGTTTCAATGGGTTTATGTTTACGCTCAAAGTTTTCAGTAAGGCTGAACCAGATATTCAGCTTCTGGCGAATCGAATATTCTTGTGTATGACGATTATTTTTGATTTCGTCCAGCCGTAGGTCATCAAGAATGCTGGTCTGTAGAATATCATCGAACATCTGTTGTGTAACGGCCTGTCTTTTTGACTTATAGATGAAATCATAAAAGGCTTTACGGTATTTCATTACCAACAGATATGTATTGTCTGATTTGCAATACTTCGCATCGATATCATCGAAGAATTTGTATTGAAATCCACCAGCTTTCGTTTTGACAACCAATGAATTGTTGAGAATCGACACCAGAATAGAATACTGGAAGTCAAAAACATTGCTGACAGTCGGCTGGTAATTAATAGAGAACCAGTCAGTCACTTTCCATGGCTTATCTGCTTCGTCATTCAGGGAGTACTCAAACTTGGAAACAAAATCGAAGTCTTTGATTTCACCAGCCAGATAGAAAAGGAGATAGTAGTTTCCTATGTCGTCTTTATGCCTTGGGTTTTCATTCAGCGTTTCTATAATTTCTTTATAGCCAATTCGCTCGCCGTCTTCAGCGCCTTTTTTAAACAGCGCAATAGCGTCTTTCTTTAACTCATCTCGATCAACGAAAATGGGCAACGGTCTCGGCAGAATACCTCGCCCCATGATGTCTTGGAATTCAAACAAAGCACGAGCTTCGACAGAAGAAATACGTCCGGCTATATCGAACGAAGCGGTCTGGTGTGATAGATAGGCTTTCTTAGCTGGGAACCCATTGAAAAAATCGCTGGTTCCGTACACCATCTCATCAACTGATAGATTGAATTGATTCGTATTGAACAGTTTGTCTGCTAAATATTTCGTATTTGCTTTTTGGTAAGCTTCAAGCGGCTCACTCAGGTAAAAGACAATGTAGTTCGCATCTTTTAGCGACTCATATTCTGGAATCTGATTTAAAATAGCATCCAGTTTTTCTTCGCTGTTTAAGGCATATTTGAAGACTTCGATACGTTGCATTTCGGATTCATCGTCCAACAAGTCAATGGCTTTGGCGAAATAAGCGTTTATTCGCTCCGGCAGTTTCGTCTTGGCATCTGTGTATTTAGCGCCACCTTTCAAAGATTCCCGTTTGAAAGCCAGGCAATACGGAGAGCACGAGTGAATTCCTTTGGCTGGCAAGTCGAAGCACTTGTTGGTATTGACCATCCAGGCCGCTTGTGCCCAGGCTGCACATCGTTGCAGTTGCTCGCTAGGTGTCTTATCTTTCTTTGAGTATACGTAAGGTTCGAAACTGCCTGGTGGCCAGTATACTTGATTATCTTCCTTTCTTAGAGTTAGAACAACATGTAATCCCTCCTTGGGAACTACACCGATAGTATTCATCTCCTGTTCTTTCAGGCTCTGAGTGAATTGGACAAGTTCTTTAAGCATAGGACAGTTATTTTCTCAATAGTAAGTAGAGATAAAGTTGTAACTTTATCTCTGTTTTATTTTACAAAACTCTTGGATTTGACCGATCTTTCCAAATACCTTTGTAAATCCGATTTGAACGGTAATAATATAGGTCTTGGTGATGACGGGAATTGAAATATAGTCCGTAGGGATAAGTTGCACCTTGCCAATCGCACCAAACTGCGCCTAGGCCTATTTTAACACTCATATGACAGAAGATTATGACCTCCCTGAACCGGTTGATGACTTTAGTCTTCTGACTATTGATGAGCTTCGGGCGATAAAAACTAACCACATAGAACTCAAAAGTATCCGCCATAGTACAATGGCAGTTTGGATACCCATTCCGGGTTATCCAGCGTCTGACTGCTTTTATTATGTGATCGGCCAGAGTAGCAATTTTCGGTTTTTGCTTGTAGCTTTGAATTACGACTCCGAAAGAGGTCGATACTTCTATCATCAAGTAAAACTGGCCGATGAACAAGAAATCAAAAGACTTTGGTGCGGTTAAAAATTCCATTACAGGTAAGACTATTCGTGAAATGACTTGGGAGGAAATTCTTAGCCTTCCAGTTGAACGTATATCACCTGATGAAGCGATGAAACGTATCAAAGAGGCCCAAATGGCTAAAAAAGGGGAGTAATTCACAGACTGTTGCCTAGTATTCCAGAACACAAACGTCCTCCTCATCACCCGCTAAGTCGCAAATTTGACACTGCTGAAGAAAGTTCTCAGGCTAAAGCTGAGTATGCAATGAATACATTTCTGAAAGGTTTTGACTGGAATATCTTCATGGCGAAGAAGGAAAATCAGGCTTCCCAAAAATAGGTTTGGCTTCAACAATCCCCACTGCTCCAAACCCTTCTGCATTATACCTCCCCACCCCTGCCAGCACCGCCAGTTCCAATAATTCCGTTGTGCCGCTTAGCTCGAAGTTGAAGCCATAATACCCTTTAATCCGGGTTTCTTCCCGCGATCCCTCTTTTATCGTCAGTAACCTTGATTTAGGCTGGGCGGCATCCCGCTGGGCGGCATTACGTCCCGGATTGGGCAGCAATTGGTACGTTAGAGAAGTAGTAGCCAGGCCATCGTCAGGTAGTACGCCTACGGGTATTACGGGCTGTACGCTGGCATACTTCGCCAGTAGGTTCGAGACCAGTAAGGGGCCGAACTGCTCGTCGGCGGGGTGTAAATACTGGTCCATACCCCGCTTGTCTTTCTCGGCAATCACTACTGGAGATAGTGTTTTGAGCTGTACCGTTTGGCTCCTGATCTCCATTGGTACGGATTCTACACGCTCGACAATAAACTCCGCCCGGTGACGGGGCGACGCAATCACGCAACGTTGATTCTGAAACAAACCCATAATAAAACGCTGGGCTGCCTGATCAACGTAGAAACTAACCACCCACTCAATGTAAGGCGAGTTGACCCACATGCCGCCCGCTCGTACGTCTACACGCACATTGGGCATGATTAAATCCGAAAACGTGAACAGCTTGAAGCGCCGGGTGCTCGAATATTCATACCCCTGTTCATGCAGAAAATCCGCGTATTGTTTATCAGCGTCGGCCAGCACCGAATAAATAAAGCCACTCAGCCGGTAGGCGTAATTGAAGGGAACCAACGTCTGGCGATTGACGGGGCGTAGGGTAAGTCGAAACTGCATATAAATAGATAGGAATTCGTGTGGAAAGGTGAATGTGATTTTAAAAAAAAATTTAGTTACTTGGGTTGACTCTACAAAGGTGTTTCCGTATCGTGCATACTCCATGCACGATACCTGTATCTGATCAATTATTTTTTGACTTTATGCCCGTTTCACAATCGCAACGTTTTCAGCGCATCAATGAGCTGCTAAAACGTGGAGCCGCTATTCCTACCGCCGAACTGATGCGCATCTGCGGGGTAGCTGAGCGTACCCTTAAAGATGACCTGACTCAAATGCGCGATCGTTACCGGGCACCAATAAAATACAGTCGCCGATTAGGAGGGTATCACTATTATGAATCATTTGAACTGAAGACGGTCGAAATTGACCTGACCAGCCAGGATGTGGCAGCGCTCAAAAACGCCGTAGCAACCCTGAATCAGTTTCGGGATTTAGCCGTATTTGCCGACTTGCGGGGAGCCGTGGAAAAGATCGAGCAGGCTGTTCGGTTTCGAATTAGCCAGCCAACTACCTCGCAGGCGTATATTGCTTTTGAATCCGTATCGCCCGGACGAGGAAACGAATTGCTGGACACGTTGCTGGTTGCTTGTATGAACAGGCAGGTAATTCAATTTGACTACCAGAAATACGATGATCCTGCACCTCGCCTACGTACGGTGTTTCCACATCTGATGAAAGAACACCGTAACCGATGGTATATCATTGGGTATGAACTTGATCCGCCCCAACTTCGGGTATTTGGGTTAGACCGCGTGCTTGCCGACTCAGTTAAGGCCACCACCCTATCCTTTGACCCACCTCTGTTTGATGCAGACGCTTATTTTCGTCCAACGTTGGGTGTAGCCGTATATGATGACCCAGCTGAAGATGTAATTCTATCCTTTACCCGGAAAGAAGGCCTTCATTTTCGGGCACAACCCTTTTATCCCTTTCGGGAAGAGGATATTCTAGTTGATACTGAAGACGAATTTCGGGTAAGATTATGCATTATAATTAACCAGGAGCTCGTGTTCGAACTGGCTCGATTGGGCAATTCGGTTCGAGTTATAGCCCCTCATTCATTAGTCCAGAAACTCACCGACTTTCTTCAGGATACCTTACATCAGTACCAATTATAATTGGTGTATTTTTATCTACTTATAAATCCAGGATTATACGTTAAAGATGATCAATGTACTATTGTCCAGATGCTTATCAGTAGGCATAGATACAACTCTGGAAGCTAAACCGTATCGGCAGAACTCATTCTTCAGCGTTAAATACCAAACTAATTCTTAATCCATCTTTATTATGAATCACTAACTTCCCATCCAGTTGCTGGCTAAAGCCCATGATCAGTGTCATACCCAGCGAACGGCTGCGTGAGGCATCATACTCCGGCGGTAAGCCAACGCCATTATCGGCGATAGTAAGCTCACAGGTAGTCGGCGATAATCGGTGTAGAGTGAGCGTAATGGTTCCGAAGTGTCCTTTCGGAAAGGCATACTTCAGTGCATTCGTGATGGCTTCATTTATGATTAATCCTAATGGGACCGCCTGAGTAACATCTAACTCAATAGGCTCCACCCTTAACTCGAAGCGATTCTGCTGAGGCAGGTTATAAGAATCCCGGAGATACACGACCACCTCCTGGATGTATGACCCCATATCGATGCGGGCCATCCCCTCCGATTGATAAAGCTTCTGATGGATCATGGCCATAGTCTGAACCCGGTGCTGGCTTTCCCGGATGGCTAACAGGGCGGCATCATCCAGCAGGTATCTGGCCTGGGAGTTCAACAGGCTCATGATCACCTGGAGGTTATTTTTGACCCGATGGTGAATTTCTTTAAGGAGCCATTCTTTCTCATTAAGTAAGAGTTGAAGGCTCTCATTCTTTTGATTGATCTCTTCCTGACTGGCCTGCAGTTCATGGTGTTGGGCCTGTAGCTTTTGCTGCTGAGCGACCAGTTGCCGGTTACTCCGCTGCTTCAATCGGTATCGGTTGTAACTCAATCCTAAGAGGGCCAGCAGTAGGGCTGTTCCTCCAATCAGGGCATTGCGCTGGGTTTGATGGGCTTTATTCTGTTCAGTGAGTAGGGCAATATTCTTTTCCCGTAGCGTCAGGGCCTGTTCTTTCTTCTGGGTTTCATATTCAATACTCAACTGGGTGATCTGTTTGCTTTTTTTCTCATTGAAAATCGAGTCAGTCAGGGATTTATACAGTTGATAGTGTTTAATCGCTGACGGATAATTACCCTGTGCTGAATCCACTTTGAAGCGCATCAGGTGAATTTCTAATTGTTGGCTCGGTATTATTTTCTTTTGATTCGTTGACAGCAACCGCTTTAAATACGGATCTGCTTTCGCATATTGGCTATTCGCAATGTAAAACTGGCTGATGCGCTGCCAGGCAGTATATTGAAACTGAACAGCCACTTGTTTACTCCATATAACACTCTCCAGGTAATACTTTTCCGCCTGTTTGTATTGGTTCAGAGCATTATAGCACTCGCCAAAACTCTGGGCAATAAGTAATTTATCCTCGTAGGTAAATGGAAGGTTTTCTCCGGCAATGTCTTGCAACAACTGTAATGCCTGGGGGGCTTTCCCCTGTTTTAACAAGGTCACGACCATTCGGCTAATCAGCCCCACCTGGATAAATAGTCTCCCTTTTTGGTGACTGATAGCCAACGACTTTTTGTAATACTCCAAACTTTTGTCAAATTGATTTAACCCGTAATAGGCGTTCCCCAACCTAAAATAGGCATAATCCAGCTCATCAATTAGCCCGCTACTCTCGGCACTTTTGACAACCGTTAAGACATAAAATAATTTTTGATTTAAATCGCCTTTAGCCTGACTTAGATCAGACATAAAATAATAGGCGTTGGATAAATAGCCATATTCGCCGGGCATATTATAAACACTTTCCTCTGCCAGCGCATGGTAAGCCTGATTAAGGGCTCTGGAACCAATGGCTTTTTGAATAGCCAGGGCCTGTTGTGCCTTCTGTTCAGCCTGTCTGGTATCTCCCCCATCCAATTGAAAATGTTCGTAGCCCATTTCCATCAAAATCAGCATCTCCTGAGACTGATCACCGATCTGGCGGGAAAGGGCTAGTGCTTTTTCCAAAGCGCTCATATTTTCCCTACAGTCATCACAAAATGTAGTCGTTGCCATTCGGAGCCAGACTTTAATTTCTCCGGCTTTGTCGCCAGCCCGTTGACGGGCCTGGATAACGTTCATAAAGTAGGCTTTACCTCGCGGCCAATCTTTGTTCAGCAGATAGCTGATTCCCAGCAAACACTGGCTTTCTTCCAGCCATTTTTGATTGCCAGTCTCCTTGCTGATCAATTCCGCCTGACGAAAAAATACGTTTGCACTGTCCCGATTAGCCAATTGCGTGTCGGTTGGCCGAAGCTTATTCTTTCCCAGTTCCAGCAAGAGCCGGACCCGATTAGAATCGCTCAAACTTGTTGACATACGCAACACAGAGCTGATATTCTGTTTTTTAATCTGAATTTTTCCCCGCAGAAAAAGGGCATTATCCAGGCCCCTGGCGAAACCGATCCGGCGGCTTATCGTTTCGGTCTGCTCAATCAGAACAAGCGCACTATCCAAACTTGTCTTTGGGTTCAGGGTCTTATTGATATGGAAATCGCTCAAGTTGAGCAGCGCATTTATCTGATTGGTATCCAGTGTATTGCGTTGAACTGACTTCAGTAGCTTATTGGCTTCGGCGATCGAAACGGGCTGTGCCTGGACAAGACAAGCTAGCAAGCTTAGCCAGAGTAGCCACAACAAGAGACGAATTGATCTATGAGCGTGCATAGAATAGGTAATACGAAAAAGCCAATTTATGGATAACAAGTGGGTAACCAGCTAAGCCGAACTTGTTCAATTAAAGCCAACGTAAACTACTTTAGCAAGAATCAAGCCTGAACGATTAATGGGATAACTTTCTGAAATGTACAGAGTTCATATTTGACTGTAGGACTTTTGCACAGAACTGTGCCACCGCACGGTGGCCCGTAGTTTGTCATGATGCGCTTAATAACCATAACACGGACCTGTGCAAAAGTCAGATTGACAAATAAGTCGGTGTATCTGGTTGCATCCAATTTTTTGGATTTCCCCAGCGAGCTGGATTTATACGGCTCGGATTTGCACTTGAGCTTAGACCAGATATGGCCTTCCAAATGCATTGTTTGCCCTTTTATGCTGTTTGTTTAACCCTGGCATGCGCTTTGATCCCGCCCTTACGAACGTTGGAGAATTTCATAGACAATGTGTCAAAGGCTTATAGAAGTCCAGGCTACTGAACAAGTTGCAAATCAACAGATTTCCATTCTAAAACCGTCAGATGAACGAATTCTTACTAGTGATCCACCGGGATTTGACCAGCCAGGACGCCAGACCATCACAGGAGCAAATACAAGCCTCAGTCAAACCCTTTCAGAACTGGATCAATGGATTGGCAGCCAAAAATATTCTGGTCAAGCCACCTCAGCGCTGGGATGTAGGAGGTCGTGTTATTAGAAAAGACAATGTTGTTACGACTGGGCCTTATGCTGAAGTAAATAAATCGATCGGCGGGATACTCATGATCAGAGCCATTGATTATGAAGAAGCAATTGACATTGCCAAAGGCTGTCCACTCATTCAATGGGGTGCTGTGGTAGAAGTTCGAATGGCAATGCCGACTATGTAGCTCTTTCACCGCCTACAACAGGCTTGTTCGTGCCGAATCGCTGCTTTTTAGAAAACCATACAAACACGTTCAGGCAGGGACACGCGCATTTTTTTCTTCAACAAAAGTCAGGCTAATCCGCACACCATTATGCTGTCTGATGTCCAGAATACCTTCGATCTGTTCACTTAATCCACGTATCAAACTCATGCCAAGGGTTCGACTACGGCTCGGATTTAAATCGGCAGGAAACCCAACCCCATCATCACCAATAACAAGCCGGTAGGTTTTATTTTTATCTTCGATCAAATCAACGCAAAGTGTGCCAGCCCGACCATCCGGGAAAGCATACTTTAACGAGTTGGTTACTGCTTCATTGAGAATCAGCCCTAACGGAACAGCATACGTAACGTCGAGGTCGATTGGAGCAACGGTAATCTGTTTACGAACCGTATCAACCCGATTAAATGAGTTGATTAAATAATCGACAATTTCCTGAACGTAACTGACCATTGGAATGCTGGAAAGCCGGTCTGTTTGATAAAGTTTCTGGTGAATCAATGCCATCGCATGCACCCGGTTCTGGCTTTCCCGAATCGCGGATAATGCTTCCTTATCTTTGAGAAAGGACCCCTGTGAGTGAAGCAGGCTGGTGATGATCTGCAAGTTGTTCTTAACCCGGTGATGCATTTCCTTCAACATCCATTCTCGTTCTTCCAACAAATGGTCCTTATCGATCAGCAGTTGTTCTTTATCGATTAGCAGATTGTCCTTTTCCTGCACAATCCGTTCCAGATCATGATTTTTACGATTTATTTCGATCTGTTTAGTTTCCAGCAATTGGTTACTGTGCTGCTTGAGCAGGTAACGGTTGAATCCAAGACCCAGCAACAGGATTAACAATATGGTGCCAGCAATAATACCATTCCGTATGGTATTTGCCTGTTGCAATTGATTTTGCTGAAGCTGGCTCTGTTTGGTTAATAGTTGAATGGCTTGCTGCTTAAGTTTTATATTCTGGTCTTTTTTCTGCGATTCATATTGTATTTCCAGCTGAGCGATCTGCTGGCTTTTTGTGGCATTCAATAAGGAATCCTGTAAAGCTTCATAACGCTGGTAGTGCTGGATAGCTGCCTGATAATTGGCCTGGGATGAATCCAGTTTAAACCATAACAAATGATTTCTGGACAGGTCCTTTGTCGAGCCATTTTTCTGGCATTGCATCGCATTCAATTGAAGGTAGTAATGCGCCCGGCTAAATTGTTTGCTGGTGATCAGAAACCGGATGGCTGACTCATAAATTGGGGCACGCCCTACGCTCCCATCTCCTTTTTTTGCCAGCAGATCAAGTACCTGATCGCAATACGAGTGCGCCAGCTTAAACTGGTTCAATTCCGCGTAAATATCCAGAAATAGAGGAGCAACAATGAGCTTACTTTCTGCCGTTGTTGGCGGATATTGCTCAATCTGGCTTTTCAGAAATCGAAGCGCTTGCTGGGGCTTATTCTGGTGAAGCAGTAATTTGGCAATATTACTGGTTAAAGCGAGTACGTAGGGGGTTTCATGGAAGTGTCGGGCAATTCTCAGCGACTTTCGATAATAGTTGTTTGCCTGTTTAAACTGTCCAAGCGCGTAATAAGTAAGACCCAGTCGATTGTAAATGGTACAAAGCTGTATTGTACTGTCTTTTCGCTCCTCAGCAAGTTTAACAGCCAATAATCCATACGCTAACCCTTCCTTATAGTCACCTAATTTGGTCGAAACAAACCCCATAAGATCATAGATTCTTTCCAGATCAGTTCGCCCGAGCTGCTGGGATAAGGTAAGCGCATTCTGTAATTCAGCCAGGGCCACCGCATAATTTTCCTGTACCTGGTGGTGATCAGCCAGTTCCTTATACATATCGATCTGTTTGGCTTTATCCCCCGACCGCTGGAAAGCCAAAAGTGCTTTCTGGTAGCAGTCAATTTTATACGGAAGTTCATCCAGATCAAGCGTATATAAACGCGTCATTTCCAGATACAGAGCGCCAAGTAGCTGCCAGTAACCATACCTGGTAAACCGATCGATAGCCCGCTGAGCATACAGAATAGCGTGCCGATGATCTCCCTTTTCAAGCCAGGCCAGATAGGAACAAAAGTCCGCATTGGCCATCCCTTTTTGATAGGACAGCGACTGGCTCAGAGCACGGCTTTGCTGAATCATTAACAAGGCCGTATCCAGATCATGACTATGTTCGGCTGGTTTAAAAATATAATAGCGACTTAGGTTTAATAACGAATTTACCTGAATGGTATCGACCGTGTTCCGGCTCAGTATCTTTCGAATCGTACTTACCGGAGGGGATGAGGATTGTGATTCGGCAGATATGGCTGACAGGCACAAGACTACCAGAAAAATGAACTGCTTCATAGAAATCGTTTAGCAATGAATCAAGTTCATGGATTCTATCTTCTGGAAGAGCTTCTTCTTTTGAAGCGGGCAGGTTCAATACTGCAAACCAGATATTGATGCATGTAATCCATAGGTTACAGCGACTCTAAGAAACTGGAGATTCTCTATTTATTTGTCCTATTTTGGAGATAGACAATTCTTTATCAGCTGCTTAACACACCATTGACATAAATATATCTCTCTTTTTGGCCCGTAAAGCATTGTTTTTAGTAAACGAGTCGAATTCTTCCTGGTTGGCATGTCTGTTGACTGTATACGTTCAGCATTTCTTTCGTTCACCCAGCCTGCCCTCTCTGTTCATCAATTGATGGACTGCCATTGGTCTATGGGATCAGCTAAATGGATTCATTCCTAAATCCATTTAACCCGTTTATCCGAAAACTTTGACCCCTATGAATTCTACTCAAAATACCGCTTTCCCGATGATTGGATCATACTCAAAATCGGTAGAAATAATTGAGTTTGGTGATTTCACCTGCCCTCAGAGCAGGTCTATTAGAAAGCTGATCGATACGGTTTTAAGCCTGTTCACGAATCAGCTTAGCTATTCCTACCATCATTTTCCCATTCGCCAGGGAGATCAATCCCTGCTGGCTGCTGTTGCCGCCGAAGCCGCCCGGCGTCAGGGAAAATTTGTGCTAATGTCGCAGGGCTTATTTTCATTGACGTCAATCACCTGTTCCACCCTTTCGACCTTAGCCCTTCAGATAGGACTGGATCAGCAGCAGTTTTTTGACGACTTACTGGATGATCGACTATATGACCTGATTAAAGTCGACTGGAAGGCAGGAGTCAGTCTAGGCGTCAATGCTACTCCAACGGTGTTCGTGGGAGGTCAACAATTCCACGGCAAGCTGACCGTGGCTCGATTAGTGCCTATCATTCGTTCTCATTTACAGCAAATTGGAAAGCCAGCCTTAAGCTCGGTTGATAAAAATCAGGGTATTATTTACTGGAGTAACAACGAATTTGGCTAAGTTTCCTGTTCGCAATGCGTACTTAGTCAGGAGTCTGGCGGCTGAACTGTCAGTATTTTTCGGATACCCATTTTTTCCATTCGATATTCCAGCGTGGTCGGTTTTAAATTCAATAACTCGGCTGCGCCACCACTTCCCCGAATACGACCATTTGTCTGATTTAGAATGGCCAGAATGTATTCCCGTTCGGTTGCCTGTTGCATCTGTTTCATTTCTGACAGATCTCTGGGCAAGCTAACTGTCAGATTTTCAGGAAGTCTATTGCTTTTAGGCTGGCTAAGTGGAGGATTTGGCGCAAATAAACGCTTTTCCAATGGTCTCCCTAATACCAACGGTGTCTGCCCATTATTGAGAATAATGGCTTGTTCAATGACATTTTCTAACTCTCGAATATTACCCGGCCATGCGTAACTGGTTAACTCAGAAAGTGCCATGTCGCTGAATCCAAGAAATGACTTTCTTTGCTTTTGGGCCAATTTACGGGCAAAATAATGAGCGAGCAGTACGATATCACCCGGTCGTTCCCGTAAAGGGGGCAACGTAATGGGGAACGTGGCCAGTCGAAAAAAGAGATCCATGCGAAAACGACCTTCTGTTACCTCTACTTCCAGGTTCCGGTTTGTTGCCGCAATGACACGAACATCGGTTTTTATTGGTGCCTTACCCCCTATTCGCTCAATTTCTTTTTCCTGCAATACCCGCAGCAATTTTGCCTGTAATTCCAGGGGCAATTCACCAATCTCATCCAGAAATATGGTTCCTCCCTGAGCCAGTTCAAACTTGCCAATTCGCTTTTCAAAGGCTCCGGTAAATGACCCTTTCTCATGGCCAAATAATTCCGATTCGATCAGATTAGCGGGGAGTGTAGCGCAATTAACTTTGACCAATATCTTCTCTTTCCGAGACGATTGGTTATGAATGGCGCGCGCAATCAATTCTTTTCCAGTACCACTTTCTCCCATCACCAGCACGGTGGTATCGGTTGGCGCTACCTGGGTAACCAAATTAAAGACATGCAACAGGCTTTCACTTTTCCCAATAATCTCCTCAAAATTCACTAATGTTTTTACCTCTTCCTGTAAATAGGAATTCTCCTGTTTTAACTTATTGCTGAGTCGGGCAATCTCTTCATAAGCCATTACCCGTTCCAGGGTTAGTACTATTGGCTGTTCCAGACGCTCCAGCAACGCCTGATGCCGGGCTAGATAGGGTTCGGAATTTCGACTCAAAAAACCAATTATAAACAGCTCCCCATTGACCAGACGAAACGGCATCATCAGGACCGATTCGAACCGAAATGTTTTTACCAGGAGTTGAATAAATGGGTCTTGCTGGCATAAAGTACTTAATCCTTCCTGGTTGTAACGAACAGGTCCGTTTACTAACTGCTTACCCGGCGGCAGTAACTGGAAATCAACTTTAGCGTTAGTCATCTGCTGAATAGCCTGTAGGCTTAGCAGTTGATATTCCTCAAATCCAACCCTGTAATAATTATAACTATGCGTTGTACCCAGTCGCTGGTGGCGAATTGTTAAAAAGTCGAAAGGAATGTGTTGCTGCAGCAATTGGGTTATGGTCAATAGCCGTTTCTCCCACTCTGCTGTATCAGACAAAGCATTGGTAATGGCGATCTGGAGCGCTTTTTCTTCCCGCAGTTTTAGCTCGACACTGTGCGAATGCCGGTATCGCCCGATTTCGAGTGCGGTCAGGACATCCTTTTCCCGAAACGGTTTGACAATGTAACCGCTGGGCTGTGTTGCCTTCACCGCTTCCAGCACGCTCTGGTTGTCGTTGGCGGATATATAAATAAAAGGAATATTGATTTCTTCGAGTTGTTTTGCCAGATCGATACCGGTTTCCTTTCCTTTCAGGTAAATATCAAGCAGTACCATGTCGGGCACCTGCTGCGCCATCAGGGCCAGCGCTTTAGCTACCGAGTTAGCAATCCCGATCACCGGATATCCAGCATCCTGTAGAATGATGCTCAAATCATTGGCAATGATGTATTCATCCTCAACAATTAAAATCTTACAGGCCGATGTCGAGTTGATCGAAAGATTGGATGACGATTGCATAGTCTAAAACAGGTAGAGTTCTCCGAAAAACAGACTAATTTCTAGGACTTTCGCTTCGAGCCGTGCCACGGTTATTAGAAGTAGAATTAATAACCGTGGCACGGCTCGAAGCGAAAGTCCTAATTTCATAAACATGACAAGAACTATACCTCATCCTGTCCAGATTATAATAGACTAACTAACAAATCAGTAAAGTGCATAAGTCTAACCTTCTCACTCAATTAAAGGCTAATTTACTGTATTATGCGGTTGAAAATTAACGAAAACTGGTCCATTCCTCAACCGTTATTTCATTGGTCGTAATGAATTTAATGGGCAAGTTGCCTACGGACAACTGTGGGAAATCCAGTTTTTTGGAGATCTCCAGAATTAGAAATCGCGGTCATCCTTCCCATAAACAACGAAATTAAGTTGGTCAGGCAACATGACGGTGCCATCTTCCGGGACCCTATTCAGGCTTATTCCGAGTTCGATTCTGTAAAAAAACTGCATCGGCAAACGCCCTACCAGTTCAGCAGGCAACTAAACTTTGTTTTTTTGTTTGGGTTGACGTTCTAAAGGAATTCGTACTGATCCAATGAGTTTTCAGGAGCATATACGGCTTTATGAGCAAATGCTTCGGCACAATTACCTCTGTACTTTAGCCCGCCCGCATGAAGCCATTTTGAGCTTAAAAAATCACCATCAAGCAGGATCGGTTTAAGGAATTTGCATCGTCCAATTTTTTGGAGTTGCTCTCCGATTTGGAGTTATACAACCCTTTTCTTCGCAGGCTTTTAAGCAAAAACGGCCTTTAAACGCAATACTGACCCTTTTTGGTAACGCTATTGTCATGGCACGCGCTTTGAAAAGCTTTTATCATCCCTCATCGGGTCAATTTAAAACTAGCCAAAAAATTATGGATACAAACACTATCTCTCAACCAGTCAGTCCGGTTAACTATGCCGATGATTCCAATCTTGACCGGGGCACCAAAGCGTTTTTAAAAATTCTGAATTCCAGTGGTGGTCCACCGCTGGAGACTCTATCGCCCCAGGAAGCGCAGTTGGGCCTTGTTGAGGCTCAGGCATCCGTAGAAGTGGATATCTCAGGGATCCATGTTGTCCAAAAAACCATTACCAGTGACGGTTACTCCATCGACCTGCATATTGTTCGTCCGGCAGGAGTCACGGAAACACTACCCGTGTTTATGTTCATTCATGGTGGCGGATGGGTATTAGGCGACTTTCCAACCCACCAGCGGCTGGTGCGGGATCTGGTGGTACTCTCTGGCTTTGCCGCCGTTTTTGTGAACTATACCCGAACTTCAGAGGCACCCTTTCCACAAGCCATCAACGAAATCTACGCAGCGACCAGGTGGGTTGCCGAAAACGGCGCAGAAATCAACGTAGACGGCAGCCGATTGGCAGTGGTCGGTAACAGTGTCGGGGGTAATATGACTACCGTTACCACCCTGATGGCGAAGGAAAAAGGGGGGCCTGCCATTAAACTTCAGATTATGATGTGGCCCATTGTCGACGCAGATTTTGAAACGGATTCCTATCATCGCTTTGGTAAGGATCGTTTTTTAACAACTTCCCTGATGAAGTGGATGTATGATTTATACATCGCTGACCCTGAGCAACGCAAGGACATTCATGCTTCTCCGCTGCAAGCGTCGATTGAGCAACTGCGCGGTCTTCCACCCGCCCTGATTCAGGTAGCGGAGAATGATATTTTACGGGACGAAGGGGAAGCGTATGGCCGGAAGCTGGACGAAGCTGGCGTTGCCGTTACGACGGTTCGCTACAATGGCATGATCCATGACTTTGGGCTCCTGAACGGCTTGGCTACCCTACCCGCTGTTCGCTCGTTGGTTCTTCAGGCCGCTGCCGAACTCAAAAAGTACCTCGGCGACGGTCAATAATAGCACCTGTTCGTTTTCAAAAAACCGTCAAATTCAACCAATCATGTTAAAGCTAAATAATACGTTAATCGGAGCCCTTCTGGGCCTATTTTTCACTCTTATCTCAATTACTCAAGTGGAAGCACAAACCAAAAGTGTAAAGAATATCGTGTTGGTACACGGGGCCTTCGCCGACGGCTCTAGCTGGGCGAAAGTCATCCCCCTGTTACTAGCCAAAGGACTGAACGTCACGGCAGTACAAAATCCCCTCACCTCCTTGCAGGACGATGTGGCCGCTACCAAACGAGCCATTGCCCTCATGGATGGACCCGTGTTGCTGGTTGGGCATTCCTGGGCGGGTGTGGTCATTTCAGAAGCAGGCAATGACCCAAAAGTAGCTGGTCTTCTCTATGTGGCCGCTTTCGCCCCCGACAATGGGCAATCGTTAAGCGATGTGGCTAAAACATTTCCTCCCGGACCTGGTAATGATGAAGTCAGGCCCGATGCCGCTGGTTTTCTGTCGTTAACGCCCAAAGGTATTCATGAGGATTTTGCTCAGGATCTGCCCGAGTCGGAACGACGGGTCATTTTAGCCACTCAGGGCCAGTGGGCGGCAGTGGCACCGGGTGAGAAAATTGCCAAAGCTGCCTGGCGACAAAAGCCCGCCTGGTACATTGTTGCCAAAAGAGATCGAATGATCAATCCGGATCTGGAACGGGCTATGGCCAAAACTATAAAAGCAACGGCTATTGAGCTCGATGCCTGCCACATCCCGATGGTGTCTCAACCGAAGAAAGTGGCTTCATTTATTATCGAGGCCGCCAGCAATGTGAGCCGCAAGGAACTCGTCTCCAACTAGTTATTTAATTACCAAAGAAGTCAATAGACCATCTTTTCAACGTAGTGTAAGCTGGCCTATTGACTTCACTTACGAGTTTCGGGTTGTTTTTTGGCGGGAGTCTGTTGAACATGGTTCGGTAACGGTTTAGCCAACAAACTCCTCAACAACTCTAACAGGCCAGACTGTATAAGGGAATAATCGGGAGATCTCTTTGAATTTTTAACTGATTTGAATTATGGAACCACTAAACCTGGAAATGATCGATGCAGGCCCCATTCTGACAGATCTACGGTCAAGTATACAAACTTTCCATGTTTCAGGAACCGTATACCTGAGCCCTTTAAGCGCTGATACTGCTGGAAATCCGTCAGCAACGACGCTTGGTATGGAAGCCTTCGGTATTGGTGAATTTATTCTTCCTGAGCTGTTGCAGATTTTAGGTATTCGTAGTTTGACCTTAAGCCGTCAGCACGACCTGACTCCGCTGGCTAACCTTCCTTTTGACATGTCAAATGTTGCCAGTGAACGTTTCCTGTGGCATTATCTGCGGAACGATGCCGTGATCGGTGAACTTCGCGCGTTATTTCGGCATTGCCGTACGATTGCATTTGATAACTGGTCAAGCCTGATTGGCGCTTCAGACCTATGGAACGGATTGCTGATCGATGTCATCAAACCGATTGAAAAAAAAGACTTTGAGTTCATTTTCTATCTGGGTGATCCGCTCACGAAGCTTTCCTTTCAGGTCGACGAAGCGCTCGATATCATCAGCGACTTTTCGCTGTACGGCCAGGTCACTTTTGCCCTGGATGAAGAAGAGGCTGGTAAGCTCTGGATGGTCCTGAACGGAGTACGTGCCGACACGCCGGTTGCGCATCAAACAGCGCCTGATTTAAATCGAAAATATTTGTCTATTTTCAGAACCATGAAGGTCACGCGTTTGCTGATTTATTCTGCGACAAACGCAGTTCTGTTTGCGAAACAACAGCAATTTGTACTGGCCAGAAGGAAGGTTGCTCAAACGACAGAGATGGCAATGAATGCTCGTCAGAATTTTATTGCCGGTTTCAGTATAGGCTTACTGCTTCAACTTGACATGGCGCACTGTCTGGCGCTTGGTCTTGTCGTCTTTGAAATTTTAGGCGAGCAGAAAGTCTTCCTGAATAAGGAGAACCTGCTTGAATACATCGGTCAATGGATCAATGATCTGCAAAAACCTGAAACGATATACCTCTATCAGTGACTCGTCCTGAGATTACCTGATCCAGTAAACGAGCCAATACGTCACGTTCAGGTAGAACGAGTAACGGAACCGATTCACCAGCGAATGTGGCTTAGGTCAGCCGGTTCTTCTCGGGCTACTTTACGAAAAGAATTGCTTTTTTATTAACGTATAATACCTAGCGTTAGAGATTCATGAATAGGATTGCTTTCATTAAAACTCACGACAACAAGGCAGGATATTCCAGATGGATTTACTTGAATCTACGTAAGCTGAATCTTCATTGACTGATCCAGTTTTCCACATGCTATATGCTCTGGCAACGCTTTACTTTATTTCGTTAAAGTATCCGCCACTTGGCGAAATAAAGTGGATGCAGAAACGATAAAACTATATCAACTCTATGATATTCAGACAATTATCTAATTGGCATAGTGATTGCAACTCACTAAATAGCCTGAAGAAAAACCGAACTGAACGTTCTCATTCAGAAACAGTTTAGCCCTGGCAGTAATCAGCAAAAAACAGATGACTCTTGTTTTTCATGAATAACCAGAGGGCTCAACCTAAAACACTAATCCGATGAACACTTTATTTGATTTATTTAAATCGATCGTGGCTGGCAAACCCGTTAGCGAACCGGAAAATGATTCTTTAGCCTTTGCACTACCTAACCACCAGGAAGATGCAAGCCAGGGAGGTGAATTTTTAGACGATACAGTTTGGGAAAAAGATGAATCCCTGGATGCAGGGAACCAACCGGATTTTAGTCCAAATCTGGATCAATAAAGCAGAGCCGGCCTTGCTCAAAACACAAAATGAAATGAAAAGCGCTGGTACAGTCAAAAAACGGGTTGTTATTGTTGGCGGTGGATTTGCAGGGCTTAGTTTATGCCAGCAATTAGTCAACAATCCATTTTATGAGATTACATTGATCGATAAGAATAATTATAATTATTTCACTCCGCTGCTTTACCAGGTTGCAACCAGTTTTCTGGAACCATCCAGCATCAGTTATCCATTCCGAAAACTTTTTAGAGGGAAAAATCTAAACTTCAGAATGGCTACGCTCCTGAAGGTAAATACGGAGGCAAACACCTTGACTTTAACGGATGGCAGTGAAATGGGTTATGATATACTGATTTTTGCGGCCGGTTCCAAAACAAATTTCTTTGGCAGTGAAGGTTTTCGGCGGAATGCTTTTTCGCTAAAAGGCATTGATGATGCCCTGTACATGCGGAATGAGTTAATTAAAACACTTGAAGCTGCTTCGCTGGAAAATGATCCGCTTGTAAAGAAGCAGTTACTGACAATTGTTATCGCCGGAGGTGGGCCAACGGGTGTAGAAGTAGCAGGAATGCTCGCCGAAATGAAAGAGTATATTCTCAATAATGACTATCCGGGAATACAAAAGGATCTGGCCGAAATCTACGTTATCGATGCTTCTCCACATCTTTTGGCGCCGATGAGTGAAAAAACACACAAGGCGGCTTACAAAACCCTTGCTCATATGGGCGTTCACGTACTCCTGAACACCCGCGTAATGCTGTATGAAAATGATAAAGTGTATTTGTCTACTGGTGCGATAATCGAAGCCAAAACACTGCTTTGGGCTGCCGGGGTTATTGCGAATACGTTCGAAGGGATAGCAGAAAGCAGCATTGGGAAAGGACATAGACTGATCACCGACCAATACAATCGAATCCTTGGCTACGATAACCTGTATGCAATCGGCGATAACAGTATCCAGTTTACAGATCATGCATATCCGGAAGGGCACCCGCAACTCGCGCAACCGGCTATTCAGCAGGGTAAAGCGCTGGCCAGGAACTTGTTGTTGCTGGCAAAAGGAAAGCCCTTGAAACCTTTCAGCTACTTCGACAAAGGTGAAATGGCGATAATAGGCAGGAAACATGCCTATGCTGATCTGTTCAAGCATAAATTTCATTTAGGTGGGTTACTTGGCCTGACGAGCTGGTTGTTCATTCACTTAATTTCCCTGGTCAACTATACGAATATCATAAAAACCCTTTATAACTGGACCGTTGCTTACTTAACAAGAGACCAGGCTTTGCGGATGATTTTCCGCTCAGAAAACAGGGAAAACCGGGTGTCATGATGGGTCAAACAGGTTGTAGCCTGACGCTTGTTTCATTCGTTAAAAACCGTCTTCCACAGCATCTTTTAAAAACATTAAAACTTTTTTGAACAATGAAAACATTCCTGCTTAGCATCTTCTCTGAAAACAACTCAGATGAGGTTATGCGTATTCTCAACAATCTGAAAGAACGAAGGCTGATAACGCTTTCTGTACCAGCTTATGTCCCTGTAGCTTATAACATCAAACAATCGTTTGAAATCGATGATGAATCTGAGCTAAATCCACTACTGGTGCGGGATTAACTTCGTCAAATTGCTGAGTTGGCATTTTGGGCGTGAGGTCAAGTTCTTAAACCTGATCTCTGCGGGTTGGGGTACCTAACGGCGAGGTTTTTAGAATCGCCACGGCGAACCGTCGCATCGGCGAACCGTCGCATCGGCGAACCGTCCGCCCTGTGTCGGTTTTAAGAAACCCACACCTCATCATCCTACATCGTAAACAAACCTACACTACATCGATCTGCTTTACTGACGAATTCATAGATCAAGAGGTTTTAAACGGGTCGTCTTGGGTGACGTTTATAAAGTACAGTTAGCAACCAAAAGAATTATCGAAATGTCTTGGAAATGCCTGGCAACTGGGCAATTGCTCCACCTCCATAAGTGTTTCAAGCCTTAATAAGCGTTGGGTCGCTTTAAAGGAAATTGCTGCCCGTGTTATTGGATCAAATGGCAACCGATCACAGAATCTCCCATTTAGACTAGCGAATACAACAGATAACCAGCGCATTCAGAGTATGCTCATTCGTGGGTAATGTCTCGGATTTGTCTGTAATCAACCGCCATTTGGCAAAACTCAATTCTTAATTTTTAACTGTTGAACATCAATTAATTAGTGCTTAAAATGGAAAAACGACTGAATGTTTTCGAGAAGGGTCAAAGTGCCCTAAAATCACTTTTCGGCACCGGTGGCTACTTAAAAAAGTCACCGGTAGAAACCCAACTTCAGGAGCTGGTAGATGTCCGGGTTTCGCAGATAAACGGCTGTGCTTACTGCCTTGACATGCATTATAAGGAAGCCCGAGCAAAAGGTGAAACAGAACAACGTTTGTATGGATTGAGCACCTGGCGCGAAACGCCCTATTATTCTGAGCGGGAAAGAGCGGCCCTAGAGTGGGCTGAGGCCGTAACAAAATGTGATGTGCCCGATGCTGTTTATAGCCAGGCAAAAGCCCAGTTTTCTGATGAAGAGTTGATTGACCTGACGCTGGCTATAACAAATATTAACACCTGGAATCGAATTAATCTTGCTTTCCCCAATACACCAGGCAGTTATACGGTCGGGCAGTTTGGCTAAGAACATTGTGAACAATCGATTGTAGCAGAAGACAGCAAGAATGGTAGGCAAACCAGGCAGGGCGCATTGATGGCTCCCTTGTCTGGTTTGCCTTGTTTCCGTACTATGCCATCTAGGAAAGTACGATAAATTGTCGTGAGGTCAGGTCCTTAAACCTGACCTTTGCGATTTATAGAAACTGCATCCGATATATTTTGAGAATCGCCACAGCGAACCGTCGCATCAGCGAACCGTCGCATCGGCGAACCGTCCGCCCTGTGTCGGTTTTAAGAAACCCACACCACATCGACTGCTTTACTGGCTAATTCGCGGATCGATAAGGAAGCTCTAAAGTTGACTGTATTTCGTGTCTCTCCAGTTATTTGGCGAAATACAGTGGATAAATTTAGTCTACTTTCAGCATTATTCACTGATATACAGTCATTTACCTATATGGCACGCTGATTGTCTATTTATCAGTACATCTGAGGTTGAAATCAATTAAAATAAACTACCCCTCCGGCCTCAGATTGAAAAACTCAGCTGAAGTATAAGCATTGATTTTTGCTGTAAACGTAAAACAATCTTCCAAACTATTTTTAAACAAGTTAAATTATGAAAATCGTTGTAATTGGAGGTAGTGGACTCATTGGTTCGAAACTGGTAGACAGACTTCGCCGACTTGGGCATGAAACAATTGCCGCATCACCCGCATCGGGTGTCAATACGATTACCGGCGAAGGACTGGCTGAAGTGCTTAAAGACACGCAGGTCGTTGTAGATGTAGCAAATTCCCCTTCATTTGAAGACAAGGCGGTGCTGGAATTCTTCGAGACATCGGGGCGCAATCTGCTTGCCGCCGAAGAAGCTGCCGGTGTTAAACACCATGTTGCCCTGTCGGTTGTAGGAACGGAGCGCTTGTCAGAAAGTGGTTATTTCCGCGGAAAAATCGCTCAGGAGAAGTTGATAAGAGGATCTAAAATTCCTTATACAATTGTCCATTCAACGCAGTTTTTCGAGTTCCTGAGTGGCATTGCCCAATCGGGTACGATCGGGCAAACGGTCTTCCTTTCGCCTGCTTTTGTGCAGCCGATAGCCGCCGAAGATGTAGCGGCCGCCATGACTGACTTCACAGTGGGAGCCCCACTCAACGCTACCGTTGAAATCGCCGGGCCCGAACGGTTCCGTCTTTCCGATTTGGTACAGCAATATCTTAAGCTGGTCAATGATCCACGAACGGTATCACCCGACGTTCATGCCCGTTACTTTGGCGCTGAATTAACGAACCTGATGCTTATTCCCGGCGATAATCCACGGCTTGGTTCAATTGATTTCAAGAAATGGTTAAGTAAGCAGCTACAAAACGTATAGACCCATACGTTCACAACAAAATATTTCCAGTTGGTTTCTGTCCATCGTGACGAAGATGACGGGTGTCAGTTCGTCGAGGATGCTGTAAGGGGCGTGCACTTTCCACCCGTTCGTGCACGGGACAACCCACGTCGGCGCGGTGTCCCCGCGAAATCCGATCAGCAACACGATGATACAATGGACAGAAACTTTCTTAAACAGGTTTAACTGTTTTCCCCGCTTGTTAAAAGCAAAACTTTTCTAAACGCTGAATGCAAGCCACAGCTACTGGAAACTAATGCAAATGAACTATGTCGGAACAACTCAACTATGAACGTCGTCGCCTTTTGACGACTGCGGCTATCACTATTGCGGTCGGACCTTTCCTTATGGCTGGATCTGCGGATGTACGTTCCGGCAAGGTAAATCAGGCCGCTTCATCCACCTTCAGGCAGGAGCCAAACAGTTCATTCGGTATCCTGAAGCAGATTGATGCGGGTGTCCTAACGATTGGCTACGCTGAGTTAGGCCCCAGCGACGGTATTCCGGTACTTCTTTTGCATGGCTGGCCTTATGATATTCATAGCTTTGTTGATGTAGCGCCTATGCTGGCGGCCCGTGGCTGCCGTGTCATTGTGCCTTACTTACGCGGTCATGGATCGACCCGCTTCCTGCGTTCAGAAACGCCCAGATCCGGGCAACAGGCCTCCCTCGGCGCTGACGTCATTGCCCTGATGGACGCACTGAACATATCTCGTGCCGTGCTGGCAGGCTATGACTGGGGTGGCCGTGCAGCCTGCGTCGTTGCTGCACTTTGGCCGGAGCGATGTATGGGATTGGTATCGGTCAACAGCTACCTGATCCAGGATATTGCCAAAGCAACACTACCGCTCCCTGCACCAATTGAAGCCGGTTTCTGGTACCAGTATTATTTTCTGACCGAGCGTGGCAAGGCCGGATTAACCGCAAATAGGCGTGACATTGCGCAGTTAATGTGGACGCGTAACTCACCAAACTGGCGGTTTACCGATGCTGAATTTGACCGCAGTGCAACCGCTTTCGATAACCCGGATTATGTCGACGTGGTCATCCATTCCTACCGTCATCGCCTGGGTTTTGCCGATGGCTACTTAATGTACCAGGATATGGAGAAGCAACTCGCCCTGCAACCCGTAATTACGGTTCCGACGATCACATTAGATGGCGATGCCGATGGGGTTGTTCCGGCAACCGATGGCAAGGCAACGGCCGGAAAGTTTTCCGGCTGGCGTCAGCATCGTATTATTCCGGAAGCTGGCCATAATCTTCCCCAGGAAAATCCGGCCGCATTTAATGCTGCAGTCTGGGAGCTTGCGTCGAAACAACAATGAGTCGGGTACGCCGGTATCAGCGAGTTGTCCCAATTTCAGCCAGGCAGCCGATACACACAAAGTTTAGGTAAACGCTAATTAAAAAATTCAATAGTATGCACATCGGCAAATCCTATCGATTATCTGAATTCCTGATCTGGACGAGACGCAAAACGTATGCCCTTTTTATACTTGGGCTTCTGCCAGTGCTCCTCTATGAGGTTTTTGGGCTGAAATGGCTGACCGTTCCCTGGCCCGTTGTGGCTCTGCTCGGAACGGCCACAGCATTCACGGTTGGGTTTAAAAATACGCAGACCTACAACCGGGCCGCTGAAGGTCAGAAAGTCTGGACGGATCTATTGAGTCTGAGCCGATACTGGGGAATAATCAGTCTGGACTTTTTTAATAACCCCCCAAAAAGCAAAGAATTGATTTACCGCCACATTGCCTGGTTGACCGCTATGCGGTATTATTTACGGGAAGATCGGGTATGGGAAAGCACCAGCAAAAAGCATAATACTGAATATCAGCAGTTTTATTCAATTCCCGAACGGGAGGCATCGTTGGACAGCGAGCTGGCCAGATACTTACCCGATCATGAATTAGAACTGATTTTACCAATCAAAAATAAAGCGACTCAACTTCTGGCTTTTCAAAGCAGGACCGTTAAAGCCTTGTATGAAAATGGGGAAATCGTTGTATTACAACTGGTGGAAATGGAGCGGGTCATCAAGGACTTCTTCCTTCAGCAGGGGAAAAGCGAGCAACTGAAAGACTCGCCTTATCCGCGCCAATACGCCATTATCAATACCTTTTTCGTATGGCTCTTTTGCTTTCTGCTGCCTTTCGGAATACTTCGGGATTTTGACCAGCTCAACCACATAGTTGCTGGTCCGCTAAGGGGGCATATGGTGTGGCTGGTTATACCCTTCAGCATGCTTATTTCCTGGATGTATACCTCGCTGGAGCAGGTAGGAGAAAGTACGGAAAACCCATTTGAAGGCAGCGCCAACGATGTACCGATTTCGCAAATGGGCCGACAACTTGAGATTGAGCTTCGGCAGATGCTGGGGGAAGTTGATCTACCCGCCGAGCTACAACCCCAACACGATATCATTCTATAAAATTGCTTTTTGGTGCCTATAAGTCAGGTAGCCTCAATAACCATTAAATGAATTAATCATGGAAGCATTTAATCTGGAAATCCTGAATCCAGGCCCCGTTCTGATGGACCTGAAGTCGCAGCTACAAGCCTTTACTGTTTTGCCTAACCTTTACCTGAGCCGTTCACAGAAGAATAACCAGCCTGATCCATCGACAGCAAACCAGGAAGTGAATGCACTGGGTATCCATACGGCTGTTTTGCCCGAGATTCTACAGTTAATGGGTATCCGCAGTCTGACCTTAAACGCGATGCCAGACCTGTCCCCACTGGTCAGACTCAGTGGAGACATCCCCAGTGCAGGGAGCGTACGAGACCAATGGCGGTTCTTAACGGGTAATGCGGTGACTCAGGAGTTACAGGTCTTCTTTCGGAACTGCCGGACAATTGCGTTTAATGACTGGTCGAGCCTGGCCGGTGCGTCTGATTTGTGGAACAGCCTGCTGACCGATGTCATTAAACCCATTGGGAAAAAAGACCTGGAGTTTATTTTTTATCTGGGTGATCCGCTCACGAAGCTTTCCTTTCAGGTCGATGAAGCGCTGGATATCATCAGCGACTTTTCACTCTATGGCCAGGTTACGTTTGCGCTGGATGAAGGCGAAGCGATTAACCTCTGGAGAGTACTCAACGGCGTTCAGCGGGATACCCCGGTAAGTAATCACAACTTTCTCGACCTGAAACGAAAGTATATTTCCATTTTCAGAACCATGAACATCGCCCGGCTGCTGATCTATTCGACTACTGACGCCATTCTGTTTACCAAACAGGAGCAATTTATCCTGGCCCGTAAGAAGGTAGCACCTTCCATTGAGATAGCCGCCGATGCCCGGCAACATTTCATTGAAGGATTTAGTCTGGGCTTGTTGCTCCAACTTGATATGGCCCATTGCCTGGCGCTTGGTCTTATCGTTTTTGGCAGTCATGGTGAACTCAGAGTCCATCCGGACCAGAACGACCTGATCGCCTACATAAACCGATGGGCTGACGAACTTCAAAAACCGGAAACGATGTATCTTTATCAGTAATAAATCGATCTGGTCAAACGGCCCCATAATTGTCTGGCCAATAGCTCGAAAAAGTCTGGACTTTTTATTGATCAGCGACTACATGTTGACAAAATTTACCTGGCCAATGCGTAATTGAGTTTACATTTATGGACTGAGTTGCTAAACAGGCTTTACGTATGAGAATTGCCACGTATAATGTAAATGGAATCAACGCTCGCTTACCAGTACTGTTGCAGTGGTTATCCGAAACTACTCCGGATGTTGTCTGTTTGCAGGAATTAAAAGCACCTCAGGATAAATTTCCGGAACAGGCGATCCTTGAAGCTGGATACAGAGCCATCTGGAAAGGGCAGAAAAGCTGGAACGGAGTAGCCATCCTGTCGCGGGGTGATGAGCTACAGGAAAGTAGAAGGGTTCTTCCGGGTGATGATCAGGATGACCAAAGCCGATACATCGAGGCCACGTATAGGGATATACGGATTGGCTGCCTGTATCTGCCCAATGGAAATCCGTTCCCCGGCCCAAAATTTGACTATAAGTTGCGCTGGTTCGACCGGTTTATAACCCACGCGGCCAATCTTCTGGAAACAAACACACCCACAAT
Organism: Spirosoma endbachense; assembly: GCF_010233585.1. Classification (NCBI taxonomy): domain Bacteria; kingdom Pseudomonadati; phylum Bacteroidota; class Cytophagia; order Cytophagales; family Cytophagaceae; genus Spirosoma; species Spirosoma endbachense. Next base: position 4,275,603 of record NZ_CP045997.1, on the reverse strand, counting down.
TTTAGCGGGTGATTTCAATGTCATTCCGACCGATCTGGACGCGTATAATCCTGAGCGCTGGATCGATGATGCGTTGTTTCGTCCGGAAACAAGGGCTGCCTATGCAAGTCTCCTGGAAATGGGCTGGTTAGATTCGATTCGGAAACTAGCTCCTGCTCAACGGATTTATACTTATTGGGATTACTTCCGGAATGCGTATAATCGAAATGCAGGTCTGCGTATCGATCATATATTGTTGAGTCCACCACTTTCTGGGCGGTTGGTTTCGGGTGGAGTTGACCGACAGGTGAGAGGCTGGGAGAAATCCAGTGATCATGCCCCCACCTGGATTGAGTTATCATCGTAGTTTCTAAAACGAAAAAACGTTGTTTCGCTCCCAACAGACCGGAAAACAATCAGTAATCCCAACTGTATGAAAAAGTCAAAAACGCTTGACCCTGTTGATGAAAATCCACCCCGAACCAGGCCAGACGAAGTTGCGGTAGAATCATTGCAAACCCAAATCGACCTGCTTGAGCGGGATCGGGATATTCTGCTGGACTTAGGGAATGACATCACGAAGGTTCGAGAAAAAAACGACCTGCTAATCCTGTTTTCATCCAGAATTAAAGGGCTGTTTTATTTTACCCATGCCATTGTTACCCTGATTGATCCTCAACAGGAAACGTACTCTGCTTTTCTCCTCGATCCGGCTTCGTCGCCAATTAAAAACCACAAAGAGTATGGTTCGTTAATTAATAAGCATTTTACGCTCAATGAGCCGTTTATTCGGCAAGTGATCAGCTCCGGTGAACCTTCGTCCTTTTTGCTGGAAGAAATAATACATGCTCCTGAAAGTCCTTCATTTCTGCGGGCAAATTATGACGTTGGCATTCGGGAAATTCTGATGACGCCCCTGAAGAGTAAGATGCAAACCATGGGTTTCTTACATATTTATTCGGACAGGACAGACAGCTTTACGCCTGAATTTAAGCGTATTATAAAAGGGATAGCACCACAGATTTCCAGCGCGGTCTCTAATATTATCAAGTACGAAGAAATCGGGCATAAAGAGTGGATCAATGAAGTCTTACTTTCGCTAAGTAACGATATGGTAATGGTTCGTGATCGGAAGGATTTATTAAATGTCATCAACCATAGCCTCAAGAAGTTAATCAATTTCACGCATAGTGTCATGACGATTTTGGATGAAACCGACCAAACGTACATGGCGTTTCTGACAGATTCTGAATCACGATATACAGAATATTCAAATTATACTGAAGCGATCACCACGCCTAACCAAGTTCAGGATGGAATCTATGATGTAGCCCTGCTTTCCGAAAAGCCGCTGGTCCTCGATATGAAATCGTTTGACATCAACGCGGCACCACTTTGGTTTAAGCTCAATTACACGGCCGGTGCGAGGGAAATGCTGATTAAAATCCTCCCTGGTGACCATCCGCATAAGCACAGTTTAATTCTATTTTCGGATCAGCCCGGCACGTTCGACCAGTCTGCCATTCAAATTATAGAGCGAATATCCAGTCAGTTGTCTACAGCCGCAAGTAATATTTCAGCTAATGAGGAGCTGCTTAATAAGGAAAGTGAAAAATCGTTCTTGCTGGATTTTAGTCAGGACATAGCGGGTGTCCGAACAAAAGCGGATTTAGAAGTGGCCATTTCCAGTGTTTTACAGCGAGTCCTGAATATAAGGCTGGCCATGATACGTATCCTCGACGATGATGGAATAACGCTGACTCCTTATATGTATGACAAAGCAATGTTTTCCGGCATAGAAGAGAACTTTAATCAACTCGCTTCTAAAAATATAACTATTCACGAATACCTATCTGCCCAGGTGCTTACCAGCAGTGAACCCGTTATTTTTAATATAAAGGCAGAGGAAAAAAAAGGGAATAGTGCTCAATACGTTCAATTATGGAAAAAAGTAGGCTTTAAGAATGCATACGGGGCCGCTCTTCGCGTCGGGCATGTTGATCAGGGAACACTCTGGCTTTTAACCGACGACATTAATCTGAGCCTTCTGAAAGGAATCTGCGCTCAAATATCAATAGCCATATCGAATATCAGGGCGAATGAAAAAGTGCTGACTTACAAACAATTGCTGGAAGTCGAAAATGATCACCTGAAAGAACAGATAAAAACCCTTTACAATTTTTCGGACATCATCGGCAGTGGACCCGAAATGCAGAAAGTGTACCATCTGATATCACTGGTGGCTGAATCGTCGTCGAGCGTGTTATTGTTGGGCGAAACTGGCACCGGCAAAGAATTGATTGCGCGGGCCATCCATAATGCATCCTCCCGGAAAAATAAGCTAATGATCAAGGTGAATTGTGCGGCCTTACCAGCCAATCTAATTGAGAGCGAGCTATTTGGCCATGAGCGGGGAGCCTTTACGGGTGCCCTGGATAAACGGATTGGCAAGTTTGAACTGGCCAATAACAGCACGTTATTTCTGGATGAGATTGGGGAGATGCCTCTGGAATCGCAGGTTAAATTGTTACGGGTTCTCCAGGAGAAAGAGTTGGAGCGGGTCGGTGGAAAGAGCACGATTAAAATAGATGTTCGCATTATTGCGGCCACCAACCGGAATCTGGAAGAGGAAGTCAAAGCAGGCAGGTTCCGATCTGATCTATATTACCGACTCAATGTATTTCCGATTCAGCTACCACCTTTACGGAATAGAGTCGAGGACATAGCGCCATTGGCCAGTTTCTTCATTAATCGGTACAGCAAGAACGCCGGACGAAAAGTAAATGCGATTTCCCCCAAAGTGATTCAGGAACTAAAAGTGTATTCGTGGCCGGGAAATATCAGAGAGCTTGAACACCTGATCGAACGAAGTGTGCTGTTAACCAGTGGAACGGTGCTACAGGAAATTCATTTACCCAAAAATCGAAATGAACGTGAAGAAACGGTGGACCTTTCAAATCGAACACTTCATGAAGTTGAACGTTCGTATATCATTGAGGTTCTCAAGCGGTTTAACGGAAAGATTTCAGGCACTGGCGGAGCCGCTGAGTTTCTAGCGATTCCAGCTACAACACTGCATTCCAAGATCAAAAAACTGTCTATTGTAAAGTCTGACTATTTCACGAAATAGATGGAAAGCGTTGGCTTTCTGTAGTTATTGACTATCTATAATCACATACCGGTGGATGATTAACTCCATACAGTTGCTGAGATGGCAACCCGCTTTGACACCGGTTAGGGGAGAGTTGAGTGAGAAGTGTGAGGTCAGGTTCTTCAACCTGACCCTGCACGAGTTGAGAAACTGAATCCGGCCTACGAGGTTTTTAGAATCGCATCGGCGAACCGTCGCATCGGCGAACCGTCCGCCCTGTGTCGGTTTTAAGAAACCGCCATCACATCATTAACAAACCCACACCAAAGTCTCAAGAAACCCACATCGTATCGACGTTGCGGAGAAAACCGCTGAGGGAGAGCCCAATCATGGGTAACTGAATTTAGTGAATATGGTCGTCAATTAGCTAAATATCGCGCAAAAAAGCGCACATTAAAAGCTATAGTGCACTATCAATCAGTCACTTGACTATCTGGCATGGGTATTGTAAACACATAGTATGCATGGTATCAAAACGGTAATCAGCCACCTAAAAAAAATGAACGAGTTTGTATTGATATTTCGAAGGGATTATACAACAACGGAAGTACAACCGGCAGGGGAAGCGCAGTCAAAGCATCGTAAACACTGGCAGGATTGGTTTCTAAGCCTAGCTGCCCTCAACAAACTGGCAAGGCCAGTTCAACGCTGGGATATGCAGGGACTGGTACTAAATCAGGACGAGAAAGTGACAGACGGGCCTTATCTGGAAAGCAATAGTTCTGTGATCGGCTTAATTTTTATCAGCGCCCATGATTACTATGAAGCCGAAGAAATTGCCAAAAATGCCCCCATCCTGGAAGTAGACGGAACCGTCGAAATACGCATGCTAACTTGAGCCAGTCAGGCAATTCCGAAACCAACTAAATTGAATATGATGACTGATTTTCTTTTGCTTTTCCGAAGTGATTACAAAACAAAAGAAGTACAAACTTCTCCGGAGGTGATGCATGTATACCTTACGCATTGGCAGGAATGGTATAATAACCTGGCTGGCCAAGGCTTATTGGCCTGGCCAGTTCAACGGCTGGACCCGCAGGGTAAGGTGATCCGGCAGGGGAATGCCGACTTCGATGGCTCTTATACTGAGTTGAACGAATCGATTGTTGGGTTAACCATTATAAAAGCCAGTGATTACGAAGCGGCTATTCATCTGGCAAGAAATTGCCCAATCTTTGAACTAGGAGGTACTGTAGAGATCCGCCATGGAAATTGACTCAATGTAGCCACTGAAGTGGTTTATTTTGCTGGCCCTGGCCTATATCAAGCATTTAAATTCCGACTAGTGTTCTTCCAATTTCTAGTTTATAGGTCCTAGTCATAAATGTGCTTGATGACAAACCTATAAGGTTTCAAAAACCTTATAGGTTTAAGCACTAGTTTACTTTGACAGCGTTGGACCAGGCCCTGTCAACTTCCCATCGGAAGATTGACAGGTTGATTTCATTCGATTCAACTGACCTGGTTTAGCATCTACTTAGTTCATCTGGCTCAACATTAACTGGTCAAATTGCTTATCTGAAAGTATTTTTTTTAGAAATAAAACCATTCCGGCCATATAACCCCCATAGTATCTTGTTTTGGGATTTTGAGCGGTTATGGCTTTGAGGATCAACGTAGCAATTACGTCAGGTTCAGCACTTTTTGATTTGACTTTATCGGCAAGGTTACTAATTTTTTCAGCGGTTTGGCTGTACGCTTTTCCGGCAGATACATCGTGCAAATTCTTCATGGCAATATCGTTCCATTCAGATTTCACACCACCCGGCTCAATAACGATGACATCGATACCAAATGGCTTGACTTCCATTCGCAAACTGTCGCTCAATGCTTCGACCGCAAATTTACTGGCGTGATACCACCCTCCCAGCGGGCTAGCCAGCTTTCCCCCCGTTGAGGTAATATTGACAATTTTACCGGACCCCTGTTTTCTCATATACGGCAAAACCAGTTGGATTAACCGAGCCAGGCCAAATACATTGACATCCATTTGATATTTAGCCTCGGCCATCGGCACATCTTCCAGTGCACCAAACGAACCAAAACCGGCATTATTGATCAGAATGTCAATGCGTCCGTCATTTTTAATGATCTCCTCAACACCCTGTTGCATGGAGCGGTCATCGGTAACGTCCATTTGCAAAATTTTCGCCCCTAGCTGCTTTAAGTTCTTCATCATTTCGATTCTTCTGGCTGCTCCATAAACGATGTAACCGTTTTCAATCAAAAGCTTAGCAGTTGCGTTTCCCATGCCTGAAGAAGCGCCCGTAATCAATACTACTTTATCAGCCATTTCCTTGTAAATCAAGTTTTAACGATAGGACAAAAGTAGATTAGTGCATTCTTCCCTATTGTGTTCACAGGCTCAACATTTATTTGTTGACCGGCTCAGAAATTGAGGAAGGTGTGTAGCCAAATAGTTGCCTGAAGGCGTAGGTGAAGTGCGAAAAGTTTTCAAAACCGGCTTCGATATAGGCTTGTGATGGCTTTTGCTGTTTTTCTGCAATCAGGAAATGTGCGTATTCCAGGCGTTTTTCTGTCAGCCATTTTTGGGGTGTATTGCCAAATATTTTTTGAAAATCCCGCTTGAAGGTAGCCAGACTTCTGCCAGTCAGATAGGCAAATCTTGGTATCGAAATAGTAAACATAAAATTCTTATTCATAAAATCGGCCAGGTCAATTTTGTGCGGTTCAGAAAAATCGGAAAGCAGATTATTCGCGCTCTGATTCAGCATCCTAATTAGGGTAATAGCCTCATTTACTTTGAGCAACGCCAACTCATCTGGAATAGCTTCCTTAGTCAGACTTGCATATAGTGCGATAGATTCGAACAGATTTTCCAGCAGCGGGTGTGGCGCGATGGGCACAATCGAAGGATGGGTTGCTGATCGTTTCGGTAGCGGTAGAGTTGTGAAAAACTGTTGTAAAAAAGGTTGGGTAAAAAACAAGGTTACGGCCGTATAGGGGCTATCGCCTTCTGGTAATTTCGTGAATTTAACCAGCTGATTTCGGGCAAATAAGGCGGTTTGTCCGGCGGAAAGCGAAAATGTTTTATCCGCTGTTGTTACGGAAACTCTTCCTGCATACACATGTGTCAGCATATGTTCGGGTACAAGCTCTTCGAAAACCGCTTCGTTCGTTCCATTACAGGCAAAAAACAGGCCGGTTTGCGTTATCTGCATATCAGTATTTATTCTCATAAAAATTCTCTACAGGTAGTTTATGATGAGATGTCAAGGCAGTTTCTGTTTAGTGATATATAATGTAACAGAGGGCAGATTGATTGCATGGCTGAATCTGTTAGCATTTCTATCCAGCAATGAAACTGACTATTTACATGCCAGGAAACAATTCAGTTGCTAAAACATGGTAATACACCGTAAAAAGTGCGGTTCTGAAGCTTTCGGATCAGTGTCGAAACAAGCAGGATACCGTTAATAGTTTGGAGTTATTCAAAAAGACAACACTTATCCAATTACAGGAAGCCAATTTCTACGAATCCTTTTTACAGTAATATTCGTTTTCGCTCGTTTGAAGGCCATTTGCCATCCTGGCATGTGCTTTGTAATTAGCGTTAATGTCCTTTGGCGCTCTACTTTATTTCGTAAAAGCGCTAGTCAATTAGCGAAATAAAGTGGAAGCAGAAGTAAAAACAAACAACCTAATCCTTTAATTGTCAGCAGATTACCCAATCGGCATGACAATTGCAAACGTATAAATACCCTGATAAAAAATCGAGCTGACAGCAATCAGCAAAAAAACAGATCTCCCCGAAAATACGATGAGCTGGGTCAATGAATTAGTAACAAGTTCCATTGGCAAAAAAATGACAATGGCACTGACTGGGTTATTTCTTATCAGTTTCCTGATTGTTCACTGCGCCATCAATGCGATGATTTTTTATAATGATGGCGGTAAAACATTCACTCACTGGGCCCATTTTATGGCCACGAATCCGATTATTCGTACGATTGAGATCGTCTTGGTCATTGGCTTTTTAGTGCACATCATTCAGGGTTTAATACTCTGGAAACAAAACCGGGATGCACGCCCAGTTCGCTATTTTTCAAGGCAACAGTCGGCAAGTAGCACCTGGTATAGCCGGAGTATGGCCTTGTTAGGAACACTGATTTTGCTGTTTCTTGTGATTCATACGTCTAATTTCTGGATTCCTAATCGTACGAACCAATTTATACATGGGGAGGAGTTACCCCTTTATGAAATGATGCTTGAAAAATTTCAAAATCCGATCGAAGTCATTATATACTTAGCGGGCTGTTTTTCTCTTTTCTGGCATTTGCTACACGGATTCAGAAGTTCTTTTCAATCGTTGGGTTTGAATCACCTGAAATACAATTCCTGGATAGCCTTCTCAGGAACTGCCTTCTCAATAATCGTATCGTTTATACTGGCCTTAATGCCTGTGTCTATTTACTTTCACTGGATACGATAAGGTCATATTCGACGCTTTGCGTCTGACTGTATAACGACGAGCTAAGCGCGCTCAGTTTGAGCGAACAAGGGGCTGGTACAGGTAGCGATTCTGGCCAAGTCGAACCAAACAGTTGCCCTTCGTAAATCTGTCCAAAAACAAAACCGGAGCTGATTCAAGATCTCGCTCCGGTTTGTTTTAACCCACTGAGTGAACTTATTACGTTAAGCTCATGCCACCATCCATAATAAGTTCAGCACCCGTAATGAAGCTTGCAGCATCACCACTGAAATAAGCAACCAGTTTCCCAACATCTTCGGCTTTGCCAATTTTCTTAAGCGGTATGCGATCAATCATCCATTCATTCAACTGCAATAACTGTTCATTACTATAGCCCAGCTTGTTGAGAATCTCTGTCTGGATTGGGCCCGGACTTACACTGTTTACCCGGATCTTTCGGGGGGCCAGTTCGACCGCAGCTATCCGCATGACCGCATTCAGTGCAGCCTTGCTAGAGGAATAAATGGACGAGTTCGCTCCATTCATGCTGGCTGTATTTGACGAAAGAAATACGACAGAGCCTCCGTCATTTAACAACGGTATAAATTTACTCAGGGTGAAATAAGCCCCTTTGAAATTGACACCGATCACATTATCAAACGCTTTTTCGGTCGCTTGTTCAATGCTTTCACCCTCCAGTACGCCCGCATTGATAAAGAGGATGTCAATTTTATGATAACTGTCCTTCACAAAAGCCGCCAGTTCTTCGATGGCAGCAACCTGCCCCTGATCGGCCACAAAGCCCACAACACCTAATTCGGCGGCAGCCTTGTCTATCGCTTCTTTTCTTCGGCCCGTAATGATTACCTGAGCACCCTGCTGTTTTAATTCTCTGGCCGCAGCATAACCAATTCCGCTATTCCCGCCCGTAACCAGCGCTATTTTTCCTGTTAAATGGTCCATAAACATAAAAATGGTTTAATGGCTGCAAAACTATGCATCAATTGGTATAACTTTGTTACCAGTATAATCAAGTATACCAACTATGCAGGAAGAAAAGCGACTTGAATTGGTCAACGAAGTTTTGTCCAATCCGCGCAATCAGCGTCAGGAAGTACAGGCCTTACAGGATACGATTTATGTGATTGGCGGCAAATGGAAACTGCCGATCATCAATTCGATTTGTAATGGGAATAAACGGTTCCGGGATATTGAACGAAGTATTCCAGGAATCACGACCCGAATGCTGTCCCGCGAACTGAAGGAGATGGAAGCTAATCAGCTGATTCGCCGAACGGTAACGCCAACAACGCCAGTATTGGTGGAATATACGGCAACTGATTATTGCTGGTCATTCGGAGACATAATTCTGGAGATGATTAAATGGGGTAAACAGCATAGGGAGCGACTGAAAACGTAGGTAGTATCCTAACTCATCGATACCCGGTAGCATCTGCTGGTAGACCGGCATCCTGTACTTCTACCACGTAACGCCAGGCATCGGGTTGGGAACCATCGACATCCGTAAAATTATACTCCTTAGCCAGTTGACCACTGGACGTAGATAAACCATTCCAACGATGTCGGTCTGGGTCTGTGGCTAAGGCTACAACTGCCCGGCCAACAAAATACGGCGTCTCAGAAATCACAAAGTGCGGTTCTTTAACTAAGGCGTCCTGCCAATTCTCTTCGCTTACTCCGAATAGATCAAGCATAATCTCGGAACGTAACCAGCCAGGTGTCAAGGCAATAGCTGTACCGCCAAAGGACTCCAGCTCTTTGGCCTGAGCCCAGGCTAAGCGAATCACCGATGATTTCGCTAAATCATAAAATAGCGATATGCGGTAGTTAATCCGGTTATAATCGGCGGTTCCGTCCGTTAGTTCGAGGACCAAACCACCTGGTTTACGAATCAGTAGTGGCAAGGCAAAGTGACTGGTGATAATATGGGTATCGATCGCTAAACGAAGTAGCCGTAATCCCTTTTCGAGCGAATGCTCCCAAACCGGCTTATGCCACTCAGCCAGAAATTCACCGCCCCAAATGTCATTGACCAAGATATCGAGTTGACCACTTTCACGATCAATCTGTTCAACCAGTCGTTTAACGTCCTCGTGTACTAAATGATCAACCTGAACCGCAATACCTTTCCCCCCGGCCTGGGTGACCATTTCAGCTGTTTCCTCGATGGTTTGTGGTAAGCCGTATTCTGATTGTTGCGATCGGGTCGTACGGCCTGTCACGTAAACGGTAGCACCCGCTCTACCTAATTCCACGGCAATACCACGTCCGGCTCCTCGCGTAGCTCCCGCGACTAAAGCTACTTTCCCCTCTAATGTTTTTTTCATCGGTCTATCTGTCAAAAAATAGTCGTTTGAACAAGTAAAAGCCGTTTTTTATCCGACTTTTGGGCAAAGATAAAAGCCTCGCATACGGTATTCTTTGTACAAAAACGACAAAAACAGGCCAGCCGTTAACCCATTTGAGAGGGTGGATAACCAGCGTATCGTTTGAAGTGTCGGGTCAGATGGGCATGATCGTAATAGCCAGCCTCAAACGCAATATCAAGCAGACTCTGCTCCCTCCTATTGCTGATTAGCTGGTAAGCATATTGGAAACGGATCAGATTACAGATTTCTTTCAGCGGAACCCCTAAGCTCTCCCCGAATTTCCGCTCCAGTTGCCGTTCCGTTATTGCGTATTGACTGGCTAGTTCCCTAACGGTTATACGCCCCTGCGCGCCAAGCAAAGTGCCAATCAGCCTGTTTATCGTCGAATTATCCTCGTCATTGATTTGGCGCAGTAACCAGGTGTTTATTTTCGCAAAATGGTCAGGGTGATCCTGATCAACGCCTATCTGCGGGAAATGGCCGCAATCCAATGTGAATGTTTTTCGGTCAAGTTCTTCGATCTTATTCGCCATTCCCTGTTGCCGAATACCCACGAGGGTACTCAACCCAAAGGGTTTAAACCGAATGCCTGCCAGATTTGTACCAGGTTGCAGCAACATGTGCTGAAACGTAGTCATGGTACCGATCAGATATGGTTTTTCAGACTTCAACTGGTGAGTTTCCCCGTTCCATATCTGTACTTCTTCCCCTAAATTAATGATAACATCAGCGCATATATCAGGGATCACCCTTCTACTGGAAGTTACCGGCTGGGATTCCATCCGGAGGGTCCAGTAACAGTCAATGAAAGGGAGAAGGTCTGATGCTGGACTGTACTCCTGGTATTCCATTCGATGGTGTCAGTTAAGACAGTAAGCTGCCTTGAAGGTCGCTCACTGACAGCGTTTGAAAAGCAATCTGGCCAACTCCCATTCGTGAAATGTCGGGCCAAACAAGTGCACTCCCACTTCCGGCAATTTAGCGATAACGAACTTTTTTAGTGCATAAGTAGTCATCTTTACATCGTTTACTTTACCTGCTACTACTTGAATCTTCAGCCACTGATCGACCACTTCGAGGGTTTTATTCCTTTCAAAGAGACTGAAAAGCATCTTCTGGAAGAGCGGGTCACCCAGCGCACAATTCGACGCCGACAAACTTTATTGCAGGAGGGTTTTGCCTGCAAACACTATTCGTTCGTGGTCGAGGGCTGCTTCCGACTATTTGCCGTTGACCAGAAAGGAACCGAACATAATCTGCAATTTGCCGCCGAAAATGACCGCCCGGCAGACCGGTGGATCGCCGATATCGGCAGCTTTCATTCCGGCCAGCCCAGCGGATTATTTATTGAAGCCATTGAGCCTTCCGTGGTACTGCAAATCGAAAAGCAGGATCTCTATTTTCTCTATACGAACATTCCCAAGCTTGACCGGATCTTCAAAGTCATCATCGAGAACAAATATGTGGAACTCCAGAACCGTGTGTTGCAATCGATCAGTTCAACGGCCCAGGAACGCTATCTTACCTTTCTGGAACAATATCCTAAATTAGCTTTACGACTCCCCAATACCCAAATCGCTTCTTACCTGGGCATTACCCCTGAGTTTCTGAGCAAAATCAGGAAAGACCTGGCTTCTTCTCAGTCTCACCCTTAAACTAGTTTAAGCCTATTTCTTAAGATACCTTATTGGTCGAACCTGGTAATCTGCCGGACCTTTGCGTGGTCATTAAATCAATGTAAGACCATGGCAAACACCACAGAATCGAAAGTCGCTATCATTGGCCTGGGCACCATTGGCCGCGTACTGGCCACCAATTTAACCAAAGGAAATCGGTCGGTAATTCTGGCAGCCCGTGAGTTATCAACGGCACAAAACCTCGCCAATGAGCTAGGCAGTCTTGCTCGCCCCCTATCGACCGCGGCCGCTATCGAGGAAGCCGATGTGATTATCCTTGCCATTTGGTTTCCTTCCATTCAGGAGTTTTTCCAACAATATGCTTCCCAACTAGAGGGGAAAAGCATTATTGATCCTTCCAACCCAATTGCTCCCGATGGAAAAGGCGGCTTTGTCAAAACAATCGGTGAAGCCCAGTCGGCTGGACAGATTCTTTCAGGGCTCTTACCCAAGGGAGTTAAGCTGGCGAAAGCCTTCGGCACATTAGGAGCGGCTTCACTGGCAAATGCTTCCGGCCAGAAGCCCGAACCGGCCGTTTTATTCTATGCTACCGACGATCGGAGCATCGATGCGTCCATCGACGAGCTCATTGTCGATTCGGGTTTTGAACCGCTTCGTGTGGGTGGTATTGATCAGTCCATCCGCCTGGAAGTTTTCGGTGATCTGCATGAATTTGGTGCCCTGGGCAAAACGGTCACCTTAGCTGAAGCAAACGAAAAGCTCTAATCCAGCAAGCATTCCTTTGAAGAAACCCTATCCCGATTACAGGGATTCGGTTTCTTCAAAGGAATGGCTGTTTCAGGTTTCATTGACATGTGTATACCGTAATCCGGGCTGTCACCAGCGAAAGTGTTACGATTCTGGGCTTTAGAGATGGCGCATACACCGGTTATAAACTGGCCAGCCTGTACTCAACACGGGTTAGGAAACTGGTCGCTATTGGTGCTGGCGAGCAAGTGCCGGGGCTACGCAAGGTAATTTTAGATACCAACGAAGCATTCAGACTGGACAGTCTCTACTGGAAGAAACAACTGGCACTGATGCCCCAACCGGAAAGATTACTGGAGTACTGGACAAAATTGGCCTATTTTTATAACAACATGGTCGCAAGTAAAGCATTGTTTGCCAGTATCCGTTGCCCGGTACTGGTCCTGTCCGGGGAGCGCGATCAAAATGCACCCCTGGCTACGATAATTGCTGCTTATCAGATGATTCCAAACAGTCAGCTCAGTATCATTCCCAATGCGCCCCATCCGGTATTCCTTATAAATTTTCCGGCCGTGTGGGCGAGTATTGTGCTTTTTTAAAGCAGTAAAAACGCGTACTCATGAAAGCTGCCGTCATTCATTATCCCGGTTCACCCGAGGTTCTCCAGTTGGAGGAGTACCCCATACCACTTCCATCAGAGGGGCAGGTGCTGGTCCGGGTCAAAGCCTTTGGCCTGAACCGCTCAGAATTGATGACCCGCAAAGGGTTGTCGCCCGGCGTTCAGTTCCCCCGGATACTCGGCATCGAGTGCGTTGGGGAAGTAGTCGATGACCCCTCTGATCAATATGCCAAAGGCCAGCAGGTAATGGGTCTGATGGGCGGAATGGGCCGGGATTTCGATGGAAGCTATGCCGAATTCACCGTGTTGCCTAAGCACGTGTTACGTCCATTTCAGAGCACGCTGCCCTGGGAGGTGCTGGGGGCAATTCCCGAAATGTTTCAGACGGCATACGGCTCGCTGTATCCGGCCCTGAGTATTCAGCCCGGCGAAACCCTGCTGATTCGTGGGGGTAGCTCGTCGGTGGGCATGCTTGCGACCCAACTGGCCAGCCTGGCGGGACTGACCGTGCTGGCAACGACACGTAACCCGCAGAAAGAAAATGCGTTGCGCACCAATGGGGCCGAACATGTATTGATTGACAACGGGAGACTGCATGAGGCCGTGCGAGCTATGTATCCGGAGGGTGTCGATAAGGTGCTTGAACTGGTGGGTACGGCAACCCTGCACGACTCGCTGCTTTGTCTCAAACCCGGCGGCACTGGCTGTATGAGTGGGATGCTGGCTGAAAACTGGACGATTCCCGATTTTGCCCCGATGGAGTTCATTCCCGCTACGGTGCGATTGACCACCTACGACAGCGGCCAGATTACCAGCCCGACAGCGGTGTTTCAGGACTTCATCCGTCAGCTCGAAGCGGAACAAGTAAAGATCGCTGTCAGCCGGACTTTTACACTTGACCAGATCGTAGAGGCTCATCAATTTATGGACAGCAACCAGGCAGCCGGTAAACTGGTCGTGCTGCCTTGACCAATTCTATAATTACAGGCATTTGGCTTGGAGCCGTGCCACGGTTTGTTAGCGCATCAGTGGTAAGCGTGGCACGGCTCCAAGCCAAATGCCTGAACTGAAATATTACCAAACAATCTATACGATGAAACATAACCTACTTGCCTCGACAAGCATCTTTTTGCTGATTTTCAACAATTTACATGCTCAGGCGATTAAGCTGGAGAAGGATAGGGTGGTGCCTAATCTGGTATTAATGTCGTTCGAGCGAGTGATGGGTCAAGAAGCCCTCAAAGTTGTGAAGGATTCCACCGTGAAAAAGTTTGATGAACCTACATTTGTCCGAATAAAAGACGTAGACTTCACCAACGGAACCATTGAGGTAAAGGTGTTGAGTCGATTGCTAAAGAACGCTCCAGAGACGGCGCGTGGCTTTATCGGCGTTGCGTTTCGGATCAATGAGTCCAATTCTAGTTTCGAGAATATATATATCCGCCCCACCAATGGCAGGTCGGACGATCAGATCAGGCGCAACCATTCCGTTCAATATTTCTCCTATCCTGGTTATACGTTTGATCGCCTGCGAAAAGAAGCCCCGGAGCGATATGAATCGTACGCAGACATGGCACTGAATGAGTGGATCACCCTAAAAATTGTCGTCAACGGGCAGGAAGCGAGGTTGTATTTGAACGATACAAAACAACCCTGTTTGATCGTGAAGGACATGAAGCACGGCGCTACCTCATCTGGCGGTATCGGCCTGTGGGTTGAAGTAGGAACAGAAGGCTATTTCACCGATCTGAAGATTACCAAACAGCCATAAAATCGACCTGAAATAGTCGGTTACCAATCACCATTTGTAATCATAATTAGATCTGGTCTCTCAAAATCACCCATTCGAGCTGGAAACCAGCTCGAATTTTTAATAACTGTCCGACTCATTCTGATTCAAATGCTTATCAGGTGTTTTTTTCACCAACTATACCCAGCTCTAGCTATTTATAAATTCTTACAAATCATTTCAATTTCGAACAACAAGGAGTAAGCATATATATTATTTTATAAAAAAAAGTATCTTTGCAAAGTAATCTTATTTCATATTTAATATACTAGCAACTCTATGGTCTGGGAGGGATATAATACCAAAACTGATTAAGCTAAAGATTGTAAACAGGATCTATTTAGAGCTCTGTTCCCCTCTGAGATACCTGTGTCGAGAATTACCTGAAGAAAGTGCTTCGTCACTGATTCAAAATTCGCGACAATCTTTCTGGACCATTTCGGACAATGATGTCTTTGATCTGATTCCGCCTATTGGGCAAATTCCCTTTTACAGTCAAACGGGCAAAGGAGAAGGGCTATAAGCCATCATGCATTAATCGAACGGCAGCAGGGAAGTACCTTGAAAGCGGTGATTAAGTCAGCCAAAGAAATTGATGCGCCAAACTCTATTTTACTGATGTCTATCTCTCGTCAGGAAATCAACAATAATCTCCATATGAATCCAGAAAATCAGTACTACTGCTAAGCGATTCTATGGATTTACAACGCTAAAAAATAGACACTAAACCTGAACAAATATGTTTATCCGCTTACTAAGTGCACTGATATTAACCAGCAGTCTGGGCTGGTTTGGACCAACTCCAACCCTAAAACCAGCACCGGCTCCCCCGAATGTGGTTTTTATTCTAGCTGATGATTTCGGGTATGAATTAATTGGGGCTAATGGCGGTCTTTCCTACAAAACGCCTAATCTCGACAAGATGGCTCGTGAAGGCGTTCGCTTTGATAACTGTTTTTCCATGCCCTTGTGCACGCCTTCGCGTTTGCAGCTTATGACCGGGAAACACAATTTTCGAAATTACGAACGATTTGGGTACTTGAATACCAGTCAAAAGACTTTTGCTAACCTGTTTAAGGATGCTGGTTATACGACCGCTATTGCCGGCAAATGGCAGTTGGCTGGAGGACCGGATACAGTGCGGCATTTTGGATTCGATCAGTTCTGCCTCTGGCAGATTGATAAGTCAGACTTTTGGGATCGCTACAAAGATCCGATTTTGGCAGAAAACCAACTCGGGCAGAAACGAATGGGTGCCTACGGCCCTGATGAAGAGGTAAAGTTCCTGACCAATTTTATCGAGCAGAATCAGCAGCGAAAGTTTTTCGTGTATTATCCCATGACGCTCACCCACGATCCGTTTCAGCCAACGCCCGACATACCTGAATTTAAATCCTTTAAGATTAACGGGACCAACGATACCACGTATTTCAAAAACATGGTGCAGTACGCCGACCGTTTGGTTGGGCAAATGATCAATAAGTTGGACTCCTTAAAATTGCTGGAAAACACCGTTATCATTTTTGCGGGTGATAACGGTACCAGCGTAAACATCACGTCGCAAACCCGGCAAGGGCCTGTTAAAGGAAACAAGGGCTATACCACCTCCGCTGGTAACCATGTACCCTTACTCGTATATTGGAAAGGTCATACACCCAGTGGTGTAACGCGATCAGAACTAGTCGATTTTACTGATGTATTACCGACCATGCTCGATGTGGCAGGGCTAAAGAAACCCGATAATTTTATGGTGGATGGGCAAAGTTTCTGGCCAGCAGCGATGGGAAAAGCGGGTAAAAAACGGGATTGGGTTTACAGTGATTACAATCCTAAGCGGAATGATTTCCCGGCTCGAAAATACGCACAGACACAAAAATATAAACTCTATTCAGATGGCCAGTTCTTTGATTATCAGAACGATCCATTGGAGAATAAACCTCTTTCACTTGTTTCGTTGTCGGAAAATACCCGTAAGGTTTACGATCAGCTCAGTAAAGTTATGGCTCATTATCAGCAGCAAAGTGACCAGATCAAAAAATAGAGCAACTAAGTAGTTAAGTTAATTCTTTTAGGACTTTCGCCCAGAGTCGTGGCACCGCACGGCGGACCGTGGTTACTAATGATGGATATACTAACCACGGTCTGCCGTGCGGTGCCACGGCTCTTGACGAAAGTCCTATTCTTTTAAGCTAATGTAAATTTTATAATGATTTTTCGACTCAATCCGTAGTATAAGTGGTAACCAAACGTTTTCCCACAAGACGAAAAATTGCAGGCATAAATCTATATTAAAAACGTTTTATGATCGAAAGCTTATCAGGTGCATATTCTCACCTGATAAGCCCTGCACCCGGTTACTCCACGATTTTATCATTGACTTTCACGTTTTTGAGCGTAAATCCATTGACTACCTTTTTGTCGATAGTCGCGTTTTTGCTTTCCACAACGAAGTTCTCAAATGAAAAGTTGGAGAGCTTATCATGTTCTGAAATAGCAACGTCGAAGAACGTATCGCAGCTAAGCTCGATATTTTTGAGGCTCACATGATCGGAGTAGGAAAGTGGTACGTCCGGACGCCCCTGTAAATCAAAAAACTGCGTCCAGGGCTTCACATACAGTAGGCTATGGGCCTGGCCTTTTATGTTTTCGAGCGTAATATATTCGTAAAGCTGTGGTGTATCGGGGCGCATTTTAAGCCACAATACCCGGCTGGCTTCGCTGACGTGGCAGTTTCGCATCAGAATGTTTCGGTTATGAATGGCTTCACTGCCGCAGGTAAGGGCCGAATGGCAGAAGCCAAATTCACAATCTTCGATGATGATATTGGCGTTGGCTCCGTTGTTGGGCACACGGTCGGCCCACGGACCTTTGCCCCCTTTTAGAGCAATTGCGTCATCATTGACCGACATGTAGCATCCTTTAATCAGTACATTGGAACATGCATCCAGATCAATGGCATCCGTACTTGGCGCTTTTACCGGTTTGTAGGGCGAATAAATATGTGCATCGAGCACTTTCAGGTTCTGGCACTGGTAGTAATGACTTGTCCAGAAACCTGCATTATGCAGTTTTACGTCCTGAACCTGAACGTTATTGCATTTCCAGATAAATACCAGACGCGGACGTGAAACCTCCAGATTCGTACAGTTAGGATTTTCTTTACGTCTGGCCCAGAAAGCCTCCCAAAAGCGCAGCCCATTGCCATCGATTGTCCCTTTCCCAGAAATGGTAAAGCCATCGACCTGATAGGCATTGACCAACGCAGCGAAGTAGTCCAGACTTTGGCCTTCCATCCGCGACGGCAATTTTGGGTAGTCAGCGATGTTGTTGGACCCCTTCAGAACAGCTCCTTCCGCCAGGTGCAAATGGGTTTTGGGCTTGAAAAATAAAGCCCCACTCATAAACGTACCTTTCGGGATAACGACTACGCCCCCACCCTGCCGGGCTGCCTTATCAATGGCCTTCTGAATCGCATCGGTCTGTACGAGTGTACTATCGGCTTTTACCCCAAAATTGGTAATCACATACGACTTTCCGAGCTGGGCAAGGCTTACTTTACGGATCGTCGTAAACCAGCTACTGATCGGACTTCCATCCGGAAACGACGCTTTCGTCACGTTTTGCGCCATAAGTTGTACGCTTACCAACGCCGTACAAACCAGTGCAACTACTATTGATTTCATATTGATTCGGTTCTGGCCACAAGATTGGGTAATAAGCAGGCAATATGCTCACCTTTACTAAGTCGACTCTCCTGCCCTTTCACGTATCGACCAACGAAAGCAAGATTTCCATCCTTTTTGGTGAATATACTATTATTCATTACCGATGCCTTTGAGCGTACCACGAGCACAGGATGAGTTATCGGGTCGCTTGGGCGGGTGAGATCAGGGTGATTTTTGGACGAGATGGTTTTTTCATACCATGACCCAGAAAAAAGCTGGTATGGGGCGGCTGATTATACCCCACGTTCTGCCAGGCAATACTCAGTCGATATTGCGGGTCCTGCATGAGCGTGTATAACCGGTATTGGGTCGGAATCGTGGTGGTATAAATACGTAAACTCTGGTTGTCTTCGGTTCGAAGCACTACCTCTTCCCGCCAGTCGCCAAAGAGATCGGCACTGAGCGCGGGAGTTGATTTCGTACCGTTGTTCGACGCACAGCCCTCGGCAGTTAGCAACCGGGCTGCCGTACCAGAAGGGTTATATTTATCAATGTGATTCCCATCGAGCAGTTCGCGGGTTAGATCGTCGTCCCACCAGACCAGAAAATTGGCCGACGCTGGACTTTCACCAATGCGTTTTCCGTTGGTGCTGAACAGTCCATTCGAACCTGACCACCACAGTTCAGCACCTGGATTGCCCGGATCAATATCTTCGGCCACGCCACGACCAACATCCTGCCCTGGAAACGCTCCCCAGAGGATTTCGCCGGTTCGGGCATCGTATAGGGCTGCTCCAAACCCTTTCTCATACCCCGGTATGGGCGCTTCATTTTCGTGGATTCCCCAGGCTTCGAGCCCAGGCCGGGCCGGATCGAGGTCGGACACGTGCAGGGCGTCGCCGTGGCGTAGTTTCGTTGTATACAGACCTTTCCCATTGTCATCGACGCACATGGAACCGTAAATTAGTTCATCTTTGCCATCGTTGTCGACATCCGTAACCGTTAAATTATGATTGCCCATTCCGGAAAATCCGTCCGCCGATTGCTGCGAATCGAATACCCATCGGGAGGTCAATTTACCCCCTCGCCAGTCCCAGGCGGCCAATACGGTGCGACCGTAGTAGCCGCGGCACATCACAACGCTGGGCAGTTTACCATCCAGGTAAGCTACGCACGCCAGGAAGCGATCGACCCGATTGCCATTGTTGTCGTTGCCACCGATCCCGCCAATACCACCCCAGCCATCGGTCGGGTTGCGCGAGGGAATGTAATCCGTAGTGGCCAGAGCCGCCCCGGTTTTCCCATCGAAAATGGTGAAGAATTCAGGGCCATCCAGAATTTTACCTTCCAGTGGTCCGTCTGTTTTGGCCCAGTGCCGGGTTGAATCACCAATTAGTTTACCTAATCCATCTAGCGTACCATCGGCCGTTTTGCACGCCAGCTCAGCCCGCCCATCGCCATCCAGGTCATAGGCCATAAACTGCGTGTAATGAGCACCCTCCCGAATATTGTGCCCCAGATTAATGCGCCAAAGTAAGGTTCCATCCAGCTTATAGGCTTCCAGAATTGGTGGATCAGTCCTTCCTTTCTGGGAGTTGTCGCGGCCCCGGCTGACCTGATGTAGAATCAGTTCGTAGGTACCATCGCCGTCTAAATCAGCCGCCGAGGCATCGTTGGGCGTGTAACCGGCAGGCGTTTTTAGTGGAATCGTTATATAAGGATAAATCGCACTCGCTAAAAGCGTATAGGTACCCTCCGGTTTCTGTTCTGCATTGGCGACAACTGCCCGGACACAATATACGACATCCTGCTGGATCGGGGCATTCGTATCGACAAAATTAGTACCTCCAGTTAAGGGATGTTGGTTTACTTTAAGGGGCTGGCCCCCTTTAACGGTTCGATATAAGTTAAACACAACATTGTCTGGATCGGTGACGAGCAGTCGCCAGCTCACAAATACGTGCTGACTATCCTGCCGAACTGCGACTAATCCACGATTTAGTTTTTCCATCAATCGCTGTGCACGAAGCTCATCGGAAAGCAGCAAAAAAAGCAACAGGTAAAGAAACAACATCCAACAGGAAGACCGCCTGTGGTTCAGCCAAAGATAATCTGGGCGTAATGTAGTTCCGTAGCAATCAGGTGTACAGCTGTTAGTTGCCATCCGGCTTGAGGGTTGACTGGTTAGGGCTTGGTGGCCAGTAGAAACCTTCCACCGGGTCGGGATGTGCCGGGTCGAAGGTCGGCATGGTTATTATGTATTTTTTCAACTCCAGGTTATTGTCTTTAATCCCTTCCAGGATACATCTGGCCACTTCATACGCACCATACGGGTTATAGTGCGTATTATCGGCCAGGGGTTGATTTTGCCCCGGAAACGTGTTGGCCGGATAGTGTACCAGTGCTTTTTTAGAGTTCTCAACACCCAATGCATCGTAAAACGCGGTAGTCATCCGGTTCAGATCAATCAAAGGCACGTTTTCCCGTTTGGCTACCTGACGGGCAGCTTCCGGATAATCACCCAACGTGTTGACCGATTTCCCATCCGCATCGAACGATCGGCGAGCCGTTGACGTAACAATCACAGGAAGGGCTCCATGCTCCCGAGCTTTCGAAACAAATAGCTTCAGCCGTTCTGTGTAGGACTGGTAGGCCCCGTCTTGTGAGCCTTTTTCCTTCTGATCGTTGTGGCCAAATTCAATGAATAGATAATCGCCGGGCTTGATCACACTCAGGACCTTGTCCAACCGGTGACTGTTTAAAAAACTACCCAAGCTCAGACCCGATTCGGCATGATTGGCAATGGAGACGCCTGGTCCGAAAAAACACGGGATCATTTGCCCCCAGGCCGCCCAGGGCTCTTCATCCTGATCGACCACGGTGGAATTTCCTGCCAGATAAACCGTGATGGGGGTATCTGTTTTCTCAATCTCAATGGCATTTACGCAGGGACGATCATCACTAAACTCCAGAGTAAGCTTATCATCCCAGTCCAGTTTGCCTACTTCCCGAGGTTTTAGGCTAACGCGTCCACCCGCACTAATTTCCGGTCTGCGTATATTCACCACAAAACTGATCCGTTTGATTTCTCCCTTTTGCGTGGCCACACGATGGAGCATGAGCCGTCGGGATTCGGCTTTTACGGTTGTCAGGCTCCGATCCTGTGTATCGCCCAGCGTTACAGTAACCTTGTAATTCCCCTCCTGCGGAACCGCTACCGAAAAATAAAACGGCTGGCTACTGGTAATAAACCCATTTGTGGCCGACCGGCTTATCAACTGAGCAGAGGTATTTAAATCAAAGCCATACCCGTTGCCAGTCTTATAGCGAACCGAGGTATCCACTAAAGTATAACCCTTCTTTGGTTGCACACTAAAACTAAAGGCTTGGCCATCAGCCTGATGAATAATGAGCCAACCTACCAGAGTAAGCCAGCAGACAAGGCCGTTTATGAATCGATTCATGGGAAAATACCGTTCCGTTTTTGGCGGGAATCTCAAGTGTATGCCATTTTTGCTGGCAAGTGTTCTTTGACCAGAGGCAGTTGTATAGACCTACCTCTGGCCAACTGATTTTACCAGCCTGGATTTTGCATCGCCGTCTTTTGGTCGGCAGTTAAAATGGAACCACCCTGTTTCACCCCATCCAGAAATTTCTGAGGAAGCGGACGCAGTAAATGTTTGGGCGCAATCGGTTTAGCCTCATCATTAAAGGCAGTCGCTCTGGCCACTAACGTCCGGGTACGCGACAAATCTTCCCACCGCATTAATTCGCCCATCAACTCCCTCGAGCGTTCGTTGAGCATAAAGGCAATGAATTGATCAGCCTGCGAGGTTGCCCCTAGCTTCGTATAAAACTGGTTGGTGGCACTAAAAATATCGGCCGCACTGTTCAGATGCATCCCATCGAGCGTGCTCGTAGTGGTTGCCGCCAGATTATTGGATTCGAAATACGTGTTCTTATCCGAGTACGAAACGAATTGAGCCGTATTGGCAGCGGTATTGTTTTTGTACGCCAGCCCCCCATCGACGTAGGCGGAACGGTCTTCCCCTGCTTTATAGGCCGCCCGATCGCGAACTTTGTTCAGATAGGGAAGTGCAGCCGCATATTGACCTAACCGGCCGTTGGCTTCTGCAGCAATCAGGTAGGTTTCTGCCAAACGGGCCAGAATACCATCCCGCTGCCCAAACTGCGAAGCTACGGCATTCCGCGAACCATCCATAAATTTGGATAAAGCCAGGTACTGACTGGTGGTATAGTTACCATGACTGCCCAGCATATTTTCGGCCTGCCCGGCAAAATACCGAACATACATCGTTGGTGCCCGTAACGTAATGCCTGTAGGCGTATAGCGCGAATCGCCAGCCGAATTCACTATATACAAAACAGCCTCTTCACCACCGGCAAATTTGGGCTTGCCAACCAAACTCGAATTGGGGGCAGTTGCGGCCGTCCAGGTTGGTGCCGAAGAGGGTCGATTACTCAGATAGCGGGTTTTAAAGCTTTTCC
The DNA here is from genome assembly GCF_010233585.1 of Spirosoma endbachense. Lineage (NCBI taxonomy): Bacteria > Pseudomonadati > Bacteroidota > Cytophagia > Cytophagales > Cytophagaceae > Spirosoma > Spirosoma endbachense. The sequence continues at coordinate 4,252,685 of NZ_CP045997.1, read as the reverse complement.
AAAAGCGGGAATCGTTCACCCGGTCGAAGACATCGGTCGAGTAATCGGTCGTGCGTAACCGCTGAAACTCCCGATCGCCGGGAATATCCCGCTGCATACCCGGCAGGGTCTGGTAGATCGACGGATAGTACAAGTGAACCTGATTGCCATAACGGCCCTGGGTAGCTGTGTTACCGGAAAACTGAGCGGACAAAATGATTTCCTTATTGGTTTCGTTCGGTCCGTCTATCGCGCTGAAATTCCATAAATCGCTAAAGTTCGTTGCCAACGTGTGACCACTAGAGTTAATGACCAGATCGGCGTATTTGATGGCGTTTTGTAAGTCAGCATTCTTCGTGTTACTGTTCCAGTCGCTGTTGATTTCGCTGGCCCGGTACAGATAGGCCTTCGCCAGGAAATGAGCGGCCGCCCATTTGGTGAGTCGTCCTGCTTCACTGACCGAGGCTGGCAATAAATCATAAGCCTGAGTAAAGTCGGCAACGATCTGATCATAAACCTGCTGGGTTGTTGCTCGGGCAAACTCCTCTTCAATACTGGTCGAAGGAACCAGTTTTAGCGGTACTCCCCCAAATTGCCTGACCAGCTTAAAATAATCGAATGCGCGCATGAAGTAACCTTCGCCTGATCGGGTATTGGCATTGGCACCTCCTCCGTAGTAGGTAGGCACATTCTGAATCATGATGTTAGCCGAGTTGATATTCTCGTACATATTATCCCATACCGTGGATATGTCGCCATTTTGCGAATTGAGATTGGCATCATACGAGTTGAACATTTGCTCGGTACGATCTCCACCAACGGTAAATTCGTCGGTACCATAATTGGTCGTTGAGTAGGCCCACTCGTAATTAAAATGAAAGCGCAGGCTCTGGTACATGCCAATCGACAGGCCGTCCAGGCCGCTGGCCGTTTGAAAGTTCTGGGTCGTGAGCAGCGTAATCTGGTTTTCCTCCAGAAACGTTTCTTTGCAGGCGGTTGCCCCGGTCAGCAAACATGCAGTCAGGACTAGTTTATAGCTATATCGAAGGTTCATGAAAGTTCGCTTAAGGGGTTAAAATCCTACGTTTAGGCCGAAGACAAGCCCTCGGTTGAAATTGGAAAGTCCCGTATCGGGATCGAGCCAACTGATTTTCGAGTAGATCAATCCGGGATTCAGCAACTGGGCGTAGACCTTTACCCGCGATAACCCTATTTTTTGAACCGCGTTCGTCGGGATGAAATAGCCTAAGGTGATGTTCCGGATCTTGATAAATGAACCATCCTGGTAATTCAGGGAATTCACGAAAGCATCGCCTGCGGCACTATTGTAATTGGGAGCAGGATAGTCGTTGGTCGGGTTCGTGGGCGTCCAGTAGTTTACCAGTTGCTGAGCATACCGTCCCTGCAACGTTTGTCCCCCGGACTGAACCATAAATTTCCAGCGCGAGAAAATGAACGCCGATAATTGAATGCCCTTATACGTAATCGTATTCGTGATTCCTCCTGTCCAGCTTGGGCTACTGCTACCCCGGATCACCCGATCGTTATTGGCATCAATTTTATAATCTTTGTTCTGGTCAACCACCTTGATATCTCCAGGGCGGAATGTTTGTCCATTGGCCGCATATTTCTGGATTTCTTCCTGGTCCTGGGGTGTGTTCTGCCAGATTCGCTCTTTCGCGTAATCATAGTAAACGCTCAGCCGCTGCCCAATAAACCAGAGGTTATTGATGTCATCTACGGGTCCATTGGCCAGGCTGACAATGCGGTCTTTATTGGTGGCGAAGTTGATGGTAGAGTTCCATTCGAACTGACGCGATTTAATATTGGTCGTGTTTACTGTCAGCTCAACGCCCCGGTTAGAGGTCTCACCAACATTGGCCAGCGAAGTCGTGTATCCGTTAATCGAAAGAATATTCCGCAGTAGCAGCAGATCGGTCGTTCGGGAGGTATAGAGATCCAACGCACCATTGATACGGCCTTTGAACAAATTGAAATCGATTCCCAGGTTATATTGCCGGGTATGCTCCCAGCCCAGTTGGGGGTTAGGAAACGAGATAGGAGTGGCCAGCGTGGCATCCGACGAAACATAGCCCGCCTGAACGGAACTGCCAAAAGTATAATACAGGGTTTGCAGCACGCCCTGCGTCGAATACGGGCTGATAGCGGCATTTCCGGTTTCACCGACGCCGACGCGTACTTTCAGTTCATCGACCCAGGGAACGGTTTTCATGAAGTTCTCCTGATCAAGTCGCCAGGCTACCGATAGCGAGGGGAAGAAATCCCACTTATGCCCAGGCGCCAGCTGGGAAGCGCCATCCCAGCGACCAAACGCGGTTACGATGTACTTACTGTTGAAGCTGTAATTCGCCCTGGCCATGTAGGAAAGCAGAGAAGATTGGACGAGGTTACTGCCGAATCCATCCAGCGCACTCACCGAGTTCAACTGATACCACAACTGGCTGTTATAAGGCAGCTTTGTAGCCGTCATCGACGAGGTTTCCTGCCGGTATGAGGTGGCATTGTGCAAAAAGGTCAAGCCGATACTGTGTTGACCAAACGTCTTGTCGAAGTAAAGCAGGTGATCCAGCGACCAGGAAAAATTATTGGTATTGTTGAGTTGAGCGTAATTGGTAGACCCTGGTTCACCCCCTCCCCGGTTGATCGAGTTCTGATCCATCCAACGGCCGTTATTGTTGTAATAAAAATCAGGGCCGAAGTTTACCCGGTAGCGAAGTCCATCCATAATTGTAACCTCTCCGTAGAGGGAAGCCACGGCTCGGGTTACCTTTCGCAAATTGATGTTGTATTCGTCTTCCCCGATCGGATTGAGGATGGTAATATCACCGCCGGGTAGATTGATCCGTTTGCCATTGGCGTCAAAAGGCTGGGCAAACGGCAACATCCCTTTGGCGGCTGCATACAGACTACCCGCTCCTGATGTACTGGTCGAGGAAAAGCCGTAATTCTGTTTACTGAACGTCCCGTCCAGCGTTCCGCCCATTTTAAACCACTTTACCGGATTGACGTCAACGCTTACTTTCGCACTATAGCGAGTGTAGTCCTGCCCGAGTTGGGTGCCTTCCTGGCGCAAATACCCGAATGACCCGTAGGCTTTGATTTTGTCGGTTCCGCCACTGGCACTGATGATATGATCCTGCGTAATACCCGTACGTTTTACTAATCCCGTCCAGTCTGTTGTTGGAACCAGATCACCGTTCCAGGTCCCGTTCACCCACCCTTTGTTGACATTAGCCAGCGCGTAGGCGTCACCGCCAAAAATACGCTGATCGTCTACCTGACTGGGTCCGTCCGGGTAACCGGTGCCAGCGGGGGTTGCTTTGCCCGCCAACGTGTTAATGTAGTTGATCCGCCGGTAGGCATCTCTCCTTAAGTCAATGTATTGAGCCGAATTCATCATCTGTTGCCGATCCTGAATCTGCTCAAAGGTGGAAGTTCCGACGTATTCAAGGGCCAGGCGGCCGCTTTTACCCCGTTTGGTCGTGACGACAACTACGCCATTCGCCCCACGGGACCCGTAAATAGCGGTTGCCGAAGCATCCTTCAAAATGTCGATGGCCTCAATATCATTCGGATTGATGAACTCAATACCGCCCGACGAAAGTGGTATTCCATCAACCACGTAGAGCGGATTATTGGTGGCCGTCAACGAGCGATTACCCCGGATTCGAATGCTGCCCATTTCACCGGGTCGCTCATTGGAGGTAATATCAACCCCGGCGGCTTTGCCCTGAATAGCCTGCAACGCATTCGCAACCGGTCTTGACCGAATATCCTCGGCACTTACGCTCACCACAGAGGATGTTACATCAGTCCGTTTTACCGTGTTGTACCCGACAACCACAACTTCACTAAGCGTTTTGTTGTCGGGCAACAACTTGATATCCAGCGAACTTTGCGTGCCGACAACTACTTCCTGTGAGACATAGCCCACTAACGAAAAAACCAGTGTGTTGGCAGCCCCTTCAGGTACAGTCAGTCGATAGCGTCCATCTACATCGCTCGTTGTCCCCCTGGTTGTTCCTTTCAGCACTACATTGACACCCGGCATGGGGCCATTGTTTTCATCCGTTACCCGGCCCGAGATGGTCATATCCAGAATCATGGCCGACCCATCCAGCGCCCCATCGGCCGATGAGGTTTCCAATGTGGGTAACGGTTTGAGGACAATCAGCCGGGAATAAACAGTATACCCAACGCTGAGGGGCTGAAGCAGCCGGTCGAGCAGTTCACCCAGGGGTTCATTGACCGATACGACATTCACCCGACTCTCCGCGGGGATATAGCGGTTATTATAAGAGAAACGGACATCGGCCTGCTGACTGATCTGGCGTAATACATCCCGCAGGAGCGTTTTCTCAACCCGCAGATTGATCCGGCGGGTCAGGAGCTCCTGCCCGCGTTGCGGATACGCCACTGATACGGAAGCAAACCAGCCCAACAACAAGAGGGGCAATGCCGAAATTTTCATCAAATAAAATCCTGTGCCGACGATTCGTCGGTAATTTTTTGTAGACTTGTTCATGTTTTGTAAAGGTTTGTAGCCTAGCGAAACCAGTCCCAGCATTCCCTCCCGGAACGCAATTGAGCAGCAACTCAGTGAGGACCCGAAGCCATCGGTGCAGCAACATCGGTGGCTTCTTTTTTATCAGGATTTAGTACATTTTTAGGGGTTATAAGTTAAGTTAGGGACAGCCGGAGCCCGTCAGCCGAATGCGATTGCCGATTAGCTCAGCTCGGGTATCGGGTCCAATGGTTTCGGCTAAAATGGTCAGCTTTTCTGTCAGGGGCTCATCTGATAAACTCGTCGTAATCAGGCAGTTTCGGAACGCAGCACGATCGAAGTCAATGGGCATATCGTAGGCTTTGGCCAGTGCATCGAGCACGTCGGATACGGGGACTTCGTTGAACTCGAATTGTTGTTCATTGAGTCGTTCAGAAAGTTCAGAAGGTTGTTTGATCCGTTGGGTAATTAACGGCTCCTGACTGCGAACCACCCGTAGCTCCTCATTCGCCCGCAGCGAAACAGGACGTTCAGTGGAGGCAGCGGCTGAGTTCCGGTATACAAGAACATTCCCGGTGCGCACCTGGATTAAAGTTCCCTTATTTTGGGGCAACACCTTGACCAGAAAACTGGTACCTACTACGCGGGTGATCAGCTGGCTGGTTTTTACATAAAAGGGTTGTGTGGCATTTTTGTGTACCTCAAAAAAAGCCTCACCCGTCAGGGTCACTTCCCGTCGATTAGCCGCAAATGTAGTCGGGTAACGAAGGGTACTTCCGGGAAACAGCCATACAACACTTCCATCGACCAGGCTCACTGGTTTCTTTGTGGCTTGCTGATTGGTGACCACCTGCCAGGTAGGTATTGCAGATAGGGAAGTTGGGGCAACCGGGCGACTGGCCCACCAGCTTACTCCTCCTACCAGTAGCAGCACCGCTGCCGCCCGCCAGAACCAGGATCGGTGCAGCGGTCTAACCCAAACGTCGCGTTCCACTTCTGCCCTTCTGACCTTTTTCCAGGTAGCTTCAATCTGTTCATTCAACTCCTGGGGCGATAAATAGTCGACCGGAATAGCGGTTACCCGCAGCAGATCAGCGGCCTGCTGCGCCAGCGAATGCAGTTGGGGGTGGGCAGTCAGAAACCGTGTGAAGTCGTGACCCGGCTGGCCAAACTGCCCGGATGACACCCAATCCCGAAATGTAGGGTCTGTTGCAAATTCATCGGCAGTCGTAAACGTTGTCCATCCCTTCATGGTCCGTTGGGCTTTTTTATGAAGGGTCAACAGGGTTTAAAACGTACTCACTAAAGAGGAAAAAATTTTGACTATTTTGTATTTAGTTTTCCAGTAAGCTAAAATATAGCCAGAATAGTACTGGTAATGAGGTAGGAAACTGGCCGCGCAGATTAGTCAATGCCCGGTGCAGGAGATTAGAGACGGATTGGTAGTTAATATCCAGAATTGAAGCAATCTGGTCTTTTTCTAATCCCTGATAATACCGCAAATAGATGATTTCTTTCTGGCGGGGTGGCAGTTGATTCATCAGAAGATTGAGTTGGTGCAATCGCTCCCGGTCAATCTCATCGGCAATCCAGGTTTCTTCCACCGAGAAGGTAATGGTAAAAGGCATATCCTCAACATCACTGGTAAGTGATCCAAAGCGCTGATTCTGACGAGCTCGCCGACATACGGAGTGGCGAACAGATGAAAACAGGTAGGTTCGAATCGACAGGATTGGCTGAGTCTGGGTACGGCGCAGCCAAAGATCCACCAGTACATCCTGTACGCAATCCTGAACCAGGTCTTTATCGCTCGAAAATTTACGTCCGTAGTGTATCAACGAAGCAAAGAGACGTTCCATCAACTGAGTAAATGCCGACTCCTGATCCTCCCTGATTAATCGCCATAGATCGTCATCACTACGTATGGTTTTACTCATGGTCAATGCGCAACTTATCAAAAGTGTTTTCGGCTCCTTTAGGATGAACATTCTTCGCTTGATCAGTCGGCATCCGTTTTACGCGAAACGAGGCCATCTGCCGTTCTTTGGTTCGACAAGCAACGGTTGATCATCGGCAAATTCGTTCAATAAACACTACCTATGTCGACAACAGGCTTGTAAGTTTACTGGCTGTTTATGCAACTAAAGTAAGCTTTTACCGTCCAGCAAGCTTTCCCTCGCTAATCAGGAATTAGCACTAAGGTAAGAAATTTTTGACGAATTAGGCGATCGATAAGGCGCTGCCAATATGAAAAAGTAACTTGTTTTAAGAATCAATTTTTGCGATTAGTTAGTAACAGTATATGCATCAGAAAATATAGTCACTCCATTCAATGGATTACTTACCTGCATGATTGATCCATGAATTCGCGGGTAAAACAGTCGATTTGGTAGTGTGGTGGTGTGCCTATGTGGTGTCGGTTTCTTCAAACCGACACAGGGAGGACGGTTCACCGTGGCCACGGCGAACCGATGCGATTCTGCAACCCTCGTCGTTCATGCCAGGTGCGGTTTCTCAACCCGCAGAGGTCAGGTTCTTCAACCTGACCTCACACCAATAAATCTGATCTCACTCCATAACCCCAACATCACGCTAATGAGCCTGACCTCACGGCAATACCAGCTAAGCAACCGTGAGGCATTAATCAACACTAGTTGTAGCTGTAGCTGGCATACGATCTAAAAATTCACTCGCAACGTTGTACCATACGTCCTTGGGTTGCCTAAGTGAGTCGCCCCGAAATTATAAGCGTAGTCGATATAGGTCGTTTTGCTCAGGTTACGTCCCCAGAAAAACAATTCTGCACGTCGTGACGAGATGCCTAACCGGGCATTCAGTAAACTGTAGCCCTGTTGAGAAATTTGATTGGCCAGATCGAAATACTGTTTCCCCAGATAACTCCATTCTCCGCGGGCAATCAGTCTAAATTGTTGAGCACCACCCAGTACATAGCCATATTGCACCGCCAGCATGGAGGTAATGTCGGGTGTAAATATCTGACGGTTATCCTTTAGGTTAACCGTTTCACCGTTTGAGGCTAAATTGAGCGACGAATATTTAGCATTCGTATAGCCAGCCTGATATGTTAATTCCAGTCCTTTTGCGGGCGTTGCCTGTACCTCGAGCTCTACCCCTTTACTAGTCAACTGGCCCGCATTTCGGGTAACCGTTATGGCATCAGGCAAAATCAACGTGGGCACCTGAGCATCCTGCACCTGTGTATAGAAGGCAGCGACATTCACACGCAGTTGATTGTTCCAGAATGTGTTCTTCAAACCAATTTCAATATTGTTACTGTATTCTGGTTTGTAGGCATACAGGGGTGGCTGCGAGGGATCGGACGAAAGCTGGGAGATGCCACCCGCGCGGTATCCCCGACTATAGGTAGCATATACCTGGTGATTTTCAGCCCATTGATACCCCAGACTGGCTTTTGGTGAGATAGCGGTAAACCTGGCCGTCGTCGACGTATCGGGCTGAGTGACCATGGCTATGTCGCCATCCTGCTGAAACTCACCCAGTACGGATTGCTTTTTATGTTCGTAATCATACCGCAGGCCAAACGTTAGTTTCAGCCTGGGATTGATTGCATACGTTCCCTGTCCATAAACTGCCAGCCCAAAACTCTTTCCTATATTGGTACTGATACTGGTGAAATTAGGAAATGGCGCACCAACCAAAGCGGCATCATTGCCAAAATGAGTTCCCTGCTTCACCGGATTATTCTGGTAAAACCCATAGATGCCAGCAATCCAGTTGAAGCGGGACGTTGAACTGGCCGGTGAGGTAAACCGAAATTCCTGTGTACCGACCCGTACATTATTCCACTTTTTGCCGTAATCATCGACAATGGAAACGCCATCGATCGGTGAAAAATCACCATCGAGTGGCTGTGTATAGTACCGGTAATTGGACTGGTAGGCCGTTTGCGACGTAAACGTAAACCCTTTCCCAGCATAATTTGCCGATAAGGACGTATTGATTACCCGATCCATGAGTCGGCCAACCGCATTCTGATTCACTGTGAATGGGTCGCTTAATGCTTCCTGCGGACTGGACGCTAAGGGGAAAGCGCCATCATTTCGGTTCATATTGTGCTTTACATTGAGAGTCAGTGACCAGCGCGAACTGGCCAGAAACTTCAAATAATAATTCCCCATGAAGTAATTTGCCCGGTCGAATCCTGATTGAGTAAAAGCATTCCGATAAAAACCATCCTGCTGCCCGTATAATGCCGAAATGCCCAGAAACAAACGGTCTTTCACTAAGGGTGTCCGCAACCCGGCACTATACCGCTGCTGTCCGTAACTACCATAATTAAGTTCGATAAAACCCCGCGTTTTGTTATCGGGTTGTTTTGTAATAATGTTAATGACTCCGCCCATTGCATTACGCCCATATAGCGTTCCCTGTGGGCCACGCAACACCTCTATTCGCTCAATATCAAGCAGTTGCGACACATATGTATCTAAACTAAACTGGTTGACGCCATCGATGTAAGTTGCAACGGTTGGGTCGTAGGACGTCGTGGCAATACCCCTGATGGATGTTACGTTGCGACCGTCACCGGGATTGGCTGAATACAAATTGGGAATCAGAGCAGTAAGGTCTTTACTCGTCCATAACCGATAGTCCTGAACCTGCTTCGACGAAAGTGTGGATACGCTGAATGGCAGTTTTTGCGGATCTTCTTCTACTTTTTGGGCCGACACCGTTACTTCGTCTAATCGTCGTGCGGATTCGGCGAGCTGGATCGTTATGGTCTGATTTTCAGCGGCAATCGTAACAGATCTGGTAGCCGTGGCAAACCCCAGTGCACTTACCTTCAGCGTATATCGACCTGGTGGTACATTTGGAATGCTGAATTTCCCCTCATTATCGGTTGGCGTGCCCAGGTTGGTGTTTAACAGATACACATAAGCGTCACGGATGACAATCGATTGCTGATCGGTAATTGTTCCGGAGAAGCTGCCCAGGGTCTGGCTTTTGACAGTTGCAATTGAACTAATAAATACGATACACAAAGACCAGAAAAAGTTGTTCATAGAATAAAGAGGCAATGGAGTTGATTTTCTTACTGGCTTGCCAGCCTGACAAAATTAATCGTTGATTCGCGACTATAGCCTTTTTTCAAAAAGACAACAGTACACAGAATTTTAAATTCCTGATTCTGACACGTTAACTCTTTTTACTTTGGAAAATAAAGCGGCTACCTGTTTTCTTCCGCTGTCAATTAGGCTCTACTGGGCAACGTAATAACTAGTATCTAAATGGAAACGTCGTTTAGAGCAGCGAGTTTGTCGAGCCATTGATTCCCTAAACCAGGATAAGATCAGTTAAAGTCCTGTCCATTTCTGTACTTGATTTGTCCAAAAATGGACAAACTATTAGTAGCTGAGTACATAAAAATGCACATTCAATGCATTCAGACCACTTTAAGAATTTTGGCCGAGTATTTGTACGACAAAGCCTATACTAATAATAACCGCTCCGGCGTCCCGACTTGAACAGCCAACGTTGTTAAATCGAACCGATTCGTCCATGAGTGTTCTCTTCACTTTCCGCTATGAAACGAGCCTTTTTAGGTGATCTCGAAGAAGTCGTTCTGCTGACAATGACCGCTCTGCAAGATTCGGCTTACAGTGCTTCGACTACCCAAACCATCGACCAGCAGATGGCCAGCAGCATCAACTTTCCCACCGTTCACAATACCCTGCACCGGCACCAGGAGCAGGGCTTCGTCTCCTCCCGGATCGGCGGAGCCACCGCCGATCGTGGCGGGCGTCAGAAACGGTTGTTCACCGTAACAACAGCTGGTCAAAGGGCACTGATCGAGTGTCGCCGGGCCGACGTTCGGCAAGTTCGAGCCCAATTGTGGGACGGTCTGGCGATTCAGCAGATTCCAACCCAGATACTACAGTTATGGGAGGTTTAATCGACGGAAAAGGCCGCTTTCAAGATCCCAGACCGCCCCGCTGGGCCACCTGGTTACTGAGCCGATTTAGCCCGTCTGGACTGGAAGATGAGCTGCAAGGTGATCTGCTGGAGATGTACACCTACTGGGTGAAGACTATTGGGTTGAGGTGTGCCCGCTGGCGGTATGCACTGGCCGTCCTGCGGTTGATCCGCCCTTTTAGCTGGTCAATGACCAAACAACTGCGTGAAATTTCTCATTTCTTTATTTTACAACCAGCCATGATTCGTAACTACCTTAAAATCGCCTGGCGCAACCTGATCAGGAATATTGGCTATTCGGCCATAAACATTGGTGGGCTGGCCATCGGCATGGCTGTGGCCGTCATGATTGGTTTGTGGGTCTATGACGAACTAACTTACAATCATTACCACAAAAACCACGATCAGATTGCCCAGGTCTGGCAAAGCAGCGTCAAAAATGGAGAAATTAAAACCCGATTTACTGTACCGCGCCCGTTAGAAACAGCGCTCCGAAACGAGTATGCCATTAACTTTAAACACATCGTGATGAGTAGCTGGACGCTGGACGGGGTCCTTTCGTACGGTAACAGGAAGGTGGTTAAAGAAGGCAATTACATGCAACCTGACGCCCCCAAGATGCTTAGTCTGGATATGCTGGCCGGGCAAAAAGAGGGGCTACGCGACCTCAATTCGATTATGCTGGCTGCTTCGACAGCGAAGGGACTTTTCGGATCGGAAAATCCGATTGGCAGGATCATCAAATTCGATAACCACTACAACCTGAAGGTTACGGGTGTCTACGCCGACATTCCGTTTAGCAATTCGTTCAACACCACGACCTTCATCATTCCCTGGGAGCATATGGTGGCCAACACGCCCTGGATTAAGGAGGCTGCCAATTCGTGGGGTAATAACTCCTTTCGGCTGTATGTGCAGATCGCTGACAACACCACGATGGAGCAGGTAACGGCTAAAATCAAGGATATTAAACTGAACGTGAATCGGGCAGAATACGCGAAGAACAAACCGCAATTCCTGCTTTTGCCCATGAACGACTGGTACCTGCGAAGCAATTTTGTGAACGGCTTACAAACCGGCGGGCGTATTGATACAGTATGGCTGTTTGGCAGTATCGGCGGCTTCGTCCTGCTGCTGGCCTGCATCAACTTCATGAACCTCAGCACCGCCCGCTCCCAGAAACGCGCCAAGGAAGTCGGTGTTCGGAAGTCGGTAGGTTCGGTGCGTTCGCAGTTGATCGGTCAGTTTTTAAGCGAGTCGTTCCTGGTGGTCGCCCTGGCGTTTCTGATCGCCATGACGCTTGTTCTTATCACGATGCCAGCCTTTAATACGCTGGCCAACAAGCAGATCGCATTTCCCTGGATGAACGTCTTTTTCTGGGGAACCACTCTCATCTTTATCGTATCTACAGCCCTGTTGGCGGGCAGTTACCCAGCCTTGTATCTCTCATCTTTTCTGCCCGTGCAGGTGTTGAAGGGTACTGGACCCTCGTTACGGTTTCGAGTGGGCTGTTTTGCTGCCTTGCCCCGCCAGGTACTGGTTGTGTTGCAATTCACGGTGTCCGTATCGCTGATCATCGGCACGATCATTGTGTTCCGGCAGGTGCAGCACACCAAAAACCGACCTGTCGGCTACGACAGGGCGGGATTGGTATCCATTCCGTTGACCGAAGGAGAGTTTGATGGCAAGTACGAATTCATCCGGAACGAACTCATGGGTTCGGGGGCAGTCGTGGCCATGTCGGCCACCAGCAATCCAACAACGGATGTAGCTTACGGTCGTGGTGGTTTCCTCTGGGAGGGTAAGCCTGCTGATTTCAGGGCCAGTTTTGCGTGGATCTGGGTGTCGCCCGACTACGTCAAATCGCTGGGTATGCGGATCATTGCCGGACGCGATTTTTCTCCCGCCTTCCCCTCCGACTCCAACGCGATACTCCTCAACAAAACCGCCGTCGACTACATGGGACTCAAAGATCCCGTAGGTACCCTACTTCGTGAGGACAATAAAGATAACTCTGGCCAGCCGTTGAGAGTTATTGGCGTCGTCGACGACATGGTTATGGAATCTCCCTACGATCCCGTCCAACCGTCGGTGTATGAATTTAACAAAGGTTCAGCCCGCTTTTATAACCTGCGACTTAACCCAGCCCAAAATGCCCGCGAGAGCATCGCTACCGTCGAACGGATATACAAAAAAAACTTCCCTAATCTACCGTTTCAGTATCGATTTGTGGATCAGGAATATGCAGCCAAGTTTTCTACAGAAGAACGAATTGGTAAACTGGCTGGCTTCTTTGCCTCCCTGGCTATCTTTATCTCGTGCTTAGGTTTATTCGGGCTATCTTCATTCATGGCAGAGCAACGTACGAAGGAGATTGGCATCCGTAAAGTGTTGGGGGCGTCGGTGGCGAACCTATGGCAGTTACTTTCCAAAGATTTTGTGGTGCTGGTCATCGTGGCCTGCCTGTTCACGATACCGATCGCTTATTACTTTATGAACAGCTGGTTGCAGCACTACACCTACCGCGTTGAACTTTCCTGGTGGATTTTTGCGGTGGCCATCTTCGGAGCTTTATTCATTACACTACTGACCGTCAGTTTTCAGGCTATCAAAGCCGCGATGCTCGATCCGGTAAAAAGCCTGCGTTCAGAATAAAGCACAGGCCGACCCACACAAGTGCAGACTGTCGTCAATCGAGGTCATGGCGACTATAAAAAAAGCACCGTGTTGTTACGGTGCTTTTTTTATAATTCAACGCCCGCTCAGAAAGGTCCATTAATTGTTTAGCGACAGAAGCTGCCCATCGGCCAATAATTTGTCTTTCAATTCTTTCTGGTTCACCGCTTGAACCGTTACCCGCTTCTGGTTAGCCAACACAGCCGCTGTACCACAAGCCTGTCCTAACGCCATGAACGTAAACTCGATCCGAATAGCCCCATAGGCAATATGGCTCGACGATGGGCAGGATGCCGTTAGCAAATTTGTACACTCCGATGCTTTCGGTATCAGCGCCCGGTACGAAATACCAAACGGTTGCCAGGTATTGTCTCTAAATACCGATCCCTCATTATAGGCATACCCATCTTTCACGATTCGTCGAACGCTATGTATATCGGGTGGCCAATAAGCAACAGCAACTGGGTCAGGAACGGGCGGTGGGTTGCCTTTTCTTACATGATGTTCAGTAATCACATAGTCGGAAACCATCCGCCGGGCATCGCGTACGTAGAACAGGCGCGGCCAGCCGCCGTTATCGGTAAATTCATCTTTACTAAGCCCCCATAATGTCCATTCTTTTTGCAGATCAGGAGCCAGCCGACCCACTTCTTCATCATTCGCCAGGAAATAAAATAATCCCTGGGTGAATTGCCTGTGCTGGGCTAACACAGTTTGTCGGGTTGCATAATTTCCACCGGGATAAGCCATATTCATGCCGTATAAATTATGCGATAGATCGTGCCAGGCCCCCAGATCCGTCTTTCCGTTAGGAATGTCGACTCTCGGCCTATAGAGTTTACCCCCTGCTTTCAGGTAACGCAGGTAAATTTCGTATTGCTCACGCTGATAGACTTCCGGCTTCGGAAAAGGGATTCGATTGGTGGGATTCTTGGTCAGGCACATGCGAAAACAATACGCCTGGAGGTGCTGATCGCCGTCACCAGGTGTTCCGAGCGGTTCGTTTTGGATCGTTGGAATTACGCCACTAGTCGGATCACCCATAACCCGATACGGGTCGACCTTAACCAAAAACTGAGCATGATCCGTAACGGCCTGAATGCCATTTTTAGCCTCTCCATACGTAGCATTTGATTCACGACCAATAACCGTACTGATACCGGCAGCGTTTAGTAAATCACCTTCAATCGTGGCATCGATGAAGACTTTTGCCCGATAGGTTTGCCCATTCTCTAGTTTGATCTGCTGAATAGCCGTTCCTTTTTTGAGAACCGCATCTTTCATTTCCAGCAATCGACTTTCGTAAGCTATCCCGATCTTATGCTCAGCGACCCAATCGAGAAGTATCTGTTCGGCCACGTGTGGCTCAAATCGCCAGATGTCTGGTTTTTTGGCTTTACTACGTAGCACCTGCTCAAATTCGTCGGAACGTCCATAGGCTTTGGCGATTCGTCGATAAAACTCAAGAGCGAGTCCGCCTACCGCCGGGCTATTCTGGAACTCCTGATGATTGTCGATATCAGTCCCTCCGAGTCCTTCAACCATAATGCCACCCAGATGTCGCCCAGGCTCCAGTAGCGCGACTGTCTGCCCCATTCGGGCAACCTGAATAGCCGCCATAACCCCAGCCGGAGTACCGCCGTAGACAACCACATCATAAACAGGTTGGGCGGGAAGAACCCCAGGAATCAGAAATAAGAGTGAAATCAGAAAGTTTTTCATTGCCGTTCAGGAATCAATAGCCCTCGTTCTGTTTTAAGGCTGGATTAGCGTCAATCTCCCGCTGCGGAATCGGCATCAGTGTATGAAAGACCTGTATGGTTGTCGCCCGGCCAAAACTGGTTTCGGCTTTCACCGCACTCAGTAACCTGCCTGTCCGAACCAGATCAAACCAGCGCTGTCCTTCAAAACAGAGTTCAAGTCTGCGCTCCAGCCATACCGCTTCTTTAAACGTCTGATACGTCAATCCCGAAAGAGGGTCCAGTCCGGCGCGGGCGCGTACTTTATTGAGGGCTTCATACGCCTGAGCGTTTGGGCCTTTGCCGGCTTCATTGAGGGCCTCGGCATAAATCAACAACACCTCAGCATACCGAAGAATCGGGGCACTCTTCCCTCCATTTCCAGCAACGGTAGACGTCAGGTCCGCTAGCTTCCAGAATGAAACTCCTTTGGCCGGATCAGTATCCGTCACCGATAAAGGCGTAGTCACTTTTGTTGTAGGCTGCACAAAGGAAGTTAGAAACGTGACAGGCTTCCGTTTATCATTCGCGGGGTAGCTATTGAACAGGCTTTGGCTAACCCGAAAAATACCGCTTCCGTTTCCCGGAACGATGGGTGCCCCCCGAGGAGCATAGCCTGTTGTAAAGTTATTTCCGGCCAGATCGGTAATATAAAGCACCTCGAATAACGACTCCTTTCCACCCCGACCGGCCAGGCTGAACACATCCGAATAATTGTCCCACAGGTTATACAGGCCCAAATCCATAGCCTCTTTCGCTTTGGCAGCCGCCAGCGCCCAATGGGGCGAAGCAGCATCGGTACCCGCCCAGGTCAGGTAGACTTTTGCCAGAAGCCCTTTAGCCGCTCCCTGGGTTGCTTTGCCTACATCAGCGCCTGTATAGGTTTTAGGCAATGCCGTTTCGGCCTCTTTCAAATCCGTCTCAATCTGTTTATAAACCTCATCTTTGGTGGCACGAGCGATGGTGGCATCCGCCAGGCCGGTTGTTTCATTCAGCACAAGAGGCACTCCACCAAAACATTGAACCAACGTAAAGTAGTGCATAGCCCGTAGGAATTTAGCTTCGCCAACATACCCCTTTTTGGTCGTCTCATCCATGCTGATTGGAGGTATCCGATTCAAAATGATGTTCGAACGTTGAATACCCGTGTAGGCATTCGACCAGATGGCCCCCGGAAACGTATTGGTCGGTACCAGGTTATAATTCCACAAGGCCACCCGGTCGGCATTGCCCGTCAGAAACGGGATACCATCGTCGGCAGCCACAACATTGGGCGTCATCAGCACTTCGTCTCTGTACATGGAGCGCAGCATACTGTACATGGACACAACGGCGGCTTTGGCGTCGGAAGGCGTTTGGTAATAGGTTCCGACCGAAACATTGCTTTTAGAAGCTAAATCGAGATCCGGGACACAGCCGTTCAGGATCATGAATACGGAAAAGATGCTATATTTTTTCACGGAATGTCGGAGTTAAGCGGTTAGAATTTCACGTTGAGGCCAGCCAGAAAGGTTTTAGCCGTCGGATAACTTCCATAATCGATACCCTGACTAATGGGGCTTCCACCGGCAAAGTTGACCTCAGGATCGTAGCCTTTGAAGTTGGTGACCGTCAGCCAGTTTTGGGCCGATACGTAGATTTTTACCTGCTGAAGCGCCAGTTTTTTCGATACCAGCTGCGGTAAGGTATAGCCCAGCGAAATGTTTTTCAGGCGCAGGTAGGAACCATCTTCGACATGAAAGGTTGACAAAATACGCTGCCCACCCGCCGAGTTGGCCCTTGGAATATCGGTGTTGGTATTAGTGGGCGTCCAGCGGTTCAGCACGTCTTTCGACTGGTTGTTATTGCCATTCAGGTTATACAAACCGAAGCGCCCGAAATTCAGAATACTATTCCCTGAACTGCCTTGCAAAAAGAGGGTCAGATCGAAGCCTTTGTACGTAAACGTGTTGTTGAATCCGCCAAAGAATTTGGGATTGCCATTCCCAATGATGGTGCGATCCAGATCATTGATAACGCCATCGCCATTCAGGTCTTTGTATTTCAGATCACCGGGTTTTTCGGTTTTCTGAGCGGATGCGTTTACTTCTTCCTGCGTCTGAAAAAGACCATCGGTGACGCGTCCGTAGAAGTTCCCAAGAGGCTCTCCGACTTTCAGCAAAGCGGTGTTAAATACTTGTAGATGGCCGCTTCCTGTACCGGACGTAAACTCAGACCGACCATCCAGCGTCAGTATTTTATTCTGATTGAACGAAATATTGAAATCAGTAGTCCACTTAAAATCTTTTGTATCGACGTTTGCGGTCGACAACGCAAACTCCCAGCCCTGATTTGACACTTTGCCAATGTTCTGTTGTATGGAGCTATAACCCGTTGTTTGCGGAACATTAACCGAGAACAATAAATCGGAGGTTATTTTCTGGTAAAAGTCAGAGGTTAGTCGGATTCGGTTGTTGAACACACCGATATCCAGACCCGCATCAAACTGCGTACTTTTCTCCCATCGTAAATCGTAATTACTAATCGTAGCGGGTACGCCCCCTGACTGAATCGTGGGCGTCGCCCCACCTAATACACCCTGGGTAATGACGATATTCGACAGATACGAATAATCGCCTATGCCCTGATTGCCCGCTACGCCATAACTCAGCCGCAATTTTAAATCGGATAACGACTTCTGGTTTTGTAGAAACTTCTCGTTAATCAATCGCCAGGCGAATGCTCCAGACGGAAAGAAACCATACTTGTTGTTGGGGCCAAACCGCGACGATCCATCCCGACGAGCGGTTAAGGTCAGTAAAAAACGACTATCGAATCCGTAATTAATTCGGGCCAGATACGAAATCAGCGCCCAATCGGCGGCTCCCGATCCTGGATTTTGCAAGGTGGCTCCGGCTCCCAGGTTGTTGTACAGCGCAAAATCATCGTTGAAATTGATGGCGTTGGCTGTTACGGTTTCGATGTTGTACGCTTGAGACGTATAGCCCAGTAATGCCGTCAGGTTGTGTTTGGTGGCAAAAGTTCGATTATAGGTCAGCGTATTTTCATTCAGGTAATTGATATTCAATGCACTGGCTACCGAAGCCGATCCGTTGGTGCTGGCTCCCAGTTGAATAAGGCGGGTAGCGTAGTTGTTTTGCTTAGTCGATAGTAAATCAGCGCCCCAGGTCGTGCGGAAAGTAAGGTGCGGCCCTACCTTGAAATCGGCGTAAAAATTAGTCAACAACCGAAGCGTATAATACAGATTCGTCACTTCTTTAGCCAGGCCTACGGGGTTGTCGACCAGGCTTCCGTTCAGTGTACTTTGATCGCGGTAATAAATGCCCGGCGACGCATAAATAGGGAAAACAGGAGCATAGTTCAGGGCGGCATTGGTAACTCCACCGGCGGCCCCGCCATCGGTGGCTGTGCGGCTACTGTTCGAGCGGGTGTGTGCGCCCTGCATCGATAGGCCAATGGTCAGCCAGGGCTTTACTTCCCGATCCAGATTAGCCCGCAGGGAAAATCGTTTGAAGTACGAATTCAGAATAATCCCCTGCTGGTCATAGTAGTTGCCGGAGATGGCATACCGGGTTTTGGCCTCTCCACCCGTGAAGGATAGCTGGTAATTTTGAATAGGCGCCGTTCGAAAAACCTCATCCTGCCAGTCAGTACCTTCCCCCAATGATTCCGGTAGTGGACGGGCAGCCGTCGAGCCGTCGAAATAAGCGGCTCCTCCCCCATTGATCCGGGCGTCGTTAATGAATGTGGCATACTCCCTGGCATTCAGCAAAGGAATTTTACGACGGACCGCCTGAACGCCATAGTATGACTCAAAATTGATACCCGACTGACCAGCCTTTCCCCGTTTAGTGGTTACCAGCACAACGCCATTGGAGCCCCTTGACCCATAAATGGCTGTCGCTGAGGCATCTTTCAGGATTTCAATCGACTCGATATCGTTTGGATTGATCGAATTAAGATCGCCCGTAGGAAATCCGTCGATCACGTACAATGGGTCATTTCCTGCATTGACGGACCCCGTCCCTCTAATCCGGATCGTAGTCGAGCCGCCCGGTGCAGCCGAGTTCGAGGTGACCTGCACACCCGCTATTCGTCCCTGCATGGCCCGATCAAGCGAAACGATGGGCGTTGCTTTGATGATCGATTCATCAATTCTGGCGACCGATCCCGTCAAATCGCTTTTCTTCACCATACCATAGCCCACCACCACCACTTCGTCCAGCGACTTGTTATCAGTCGCCAGTTGAATATCAATAGTGGTGCGATTTCCAATCGTTACTTCCTGGCTCTTATAGCCGACAAAGGAAAAAATCAAAATAGCAGCAGATCCGTTGTCGGGTATCGTGAGTTGGTATACTCCTCTGGCATCGGTAGTGGTACCACGCGTCGTGTTTTTAACGACTACGCTCACCCCAGGCAGCAATCCCCCATTTTCATCACTAACCGTACCGGTTATAGTCTGCTCGGCAGATTGATCTGTACTAAACGTTTCGGGTTTGAGCAGGTCAGGACTCATGCCTGACGAAGCAGGATTTCGCTTGAGAAGAATCTGATTACCAACTACTTCGTAGGTTATTTTCAGTGGCAGCAACAGTGTATTTAAAATATCGGCCAGCCGTTTGTCTCGAAAATCCAGTGACACTTTACGATAGGACTGAATCAGTTCAGGGCTATAAATAAAGCGAACACCAGCGGCTTTTTCTACGCGGTCGAGGACTACTTTTACTGCCTGATCCTTGCACTGAAGGGTCACACTTCGGTTGAGAACTTCCTGCGCCTGGCCATCATGAGCCAGCGCAATGCTGACGACAAGTACGCACAGAATAATTTGAAGAAGCCCGATTCTCATAATTCTTCGCAGAAGTAAAGGCGAGGGTATAATAAATTTCATACTTTTGAATGTTTGCTAGTTGGGAAAAATTGGCAAAACAGATCCCTTCATCCTTCTCAGGACGTTCGTTTAGTCGCGATATAAAAGGGATTTAACTTCGGGGGTGAACGATGTTCCAGCATCGTTCACCTTTTTTATCTTCGCATTAATTCATGGTCAGTGAGGGTTTAAGGGTAAAAAATCAGGACTATTGGCACGATTTGCCTGATACAATGATTCGGCCGTCCTTTAGTTCATAGGATGCTTCAAGCACCTTACAAATCCACGTTAGTTTCTGAATAAGTGGATCATCGCCCAGGGTTGCGGTGATGCTACACTGCGCCATTACATCCGCATCAAAGTCAATATTAACATCATACGCCTTTTCAAGATCGGCAAATACGGTCGCAATGGGCGTTTCCTGATAGATAAATAGCTGCTTTTCAATCGGAATATTCAGTAAAGTCGGTTTTTCAACCAGAACACGGGTCAGGCGGCTTTCTTTTCGTTCATAGGTTACCTGCTCATTGGGTGAGAGTACCAGACCCGTCAGCGTTCGACTGCTATCTAAGTGTGTGAACTGGCGGTCTGACTGCGTAAACACAGATACTTTCCCGGTTTTTACGACTACCGTGATAGCCGGGTCATTGGCGTAGGCTTTTATGCCAAAGCTGGTTCCCAGCACCTTGGTAACCAGTTCATCCGCATAGACCAGAAATGGCTGTGCAGGATTTTTCATCACTTCAAAGAACGCTTCGCCTGTCAGGTAGACTTCCCGTTTATCCGGCCTGAATTGCTGAGGAAAACTGATCCGACTATTCTTCTGGAGCAATACAGAACTCCCATCTGGCAGTTGTACGTGTTGAATTGGCCGAGTATCATTCCTGACCTCAATTATCAATCTGCCCGTATGATTTACCTGGGCGACTTTTTGGTCATAAATCGAACGGGGTGTTTGGATCGTAAAGGCCAACCAACCCAGCCCGATCACGAGGAGCACACTGGCAGCCACGGCCCACCATTGTTGATATAAAGGGCGAATAATAACCGGGGGTTGGACTATCTCCTGCCGTTTAGCCTCCTGAAGCGCCCGCTCAACTGACCGCTTAATGTGCGTGTCCGAAACTGGTATGGGTTTCCCCTCTATTGCTTTCACCAGGCTACGGGCCTGGTCAAGCGTTTCACGGCGCATCAGATTATCAGCTGCCCAGTTGTTCCAGTAGTCCTCCAAGTCATCAGCATTACCGGTTACCCAGGCAATAAACCGAGGGTCTTCCAGCAACTCTTGCAAGGCATCGGTACGATTAGTCATAGAATAGATTGAACACTTCCAGTGCTATTATCCCTGAAGCAGGCTGTAGATACTCAGCAAAAGACATTTTTTTTACTACTTGTAAAAAAGTAGCAGGCCAATCAGCAGAATCGAAGGCCAGTTTTCGCGAAGCCTGGTTAAAGCCCGCTGTAGTATGTTACTGACTGACTGGGATTTAATGTCTAAGAGAGAAGCAATTTCTTCTGGCCGAAGGCCCTGATAATAGCGCAGGTAAATAACTTCTTTTTGCCTGGCTGGCAATTGGGCAAGTGCTGCTTCAACAGTACGTTCCAGCAGGTTATGGGTTTCCTGCTGGATGTAATTCTGCTCAATTGAGAAGTCAAATGAGATAGCATCAGCCTGTACATCGAGCGGTTGTTCGTGCGCCCGTCGTTTTAAGGCTTTGATTAACTGATGACGAAACGCTTTTAGCAGGTAATATGTAACGGACGGGGTATCGTTCAGGGTGGCCCTGTGAAGCCATAAATGGATCAGCAACTCCTGAAGTGCATCTTCAATAAATTGAGTATTAGACGAAAACTTCTGCCCGTAATGCATCAGCCTACGATAATGTCGATTAGCCAGTATGGAAAATGCCTCTTCGTCGCCCTGGCGGAAACGATGCCAAAGTTCCTGTTCTTCAACGATAGACATTGATGACTGTGCCAATTCGTACGGTAGCTTATCAAACGTGTTTTATTTACAAAGCAACAATTAATAACCGAATAATTAAATGGTTATTACTGAATAGCCTTCTTAAGATGTAGACAATCTCCGCTTAAAGAGGGGTTTCACATATGGGCTTTAAAAAGGGGATCATCTAACCCCTGTGGCTCCTGTTTGTAAAAATGAACGATCACTTCTGGTTTTGTCAACATCATGGCCAGGCCAATATCAACTACTACCCCTGTTAGTGTGAACAGTATCGATGGGATACGTATCAATCAGAAACGCCCGACCAATGGCCGGGCGTTTCGTTTCTATGTCTCATCATTTCAAAACTATAGTCGAATCTGGGCAAGCTTGCATTTCTTAGGAGGGTATGTCTTTATTTTGATTATTCCCACCTCCCTGACCTACTTCTTTAGTTCCAGTTCCCTGCGATGAGTAGGTGTCTCTGTTAATATTGAGTTGCTATACTTCAGGTTTTACCCAAACTTTCTTTTCATTTTTTAAATGTATCCATTACTTTTTTTCTGGAGATTTAACTTGCGAAGTTATTTAATTCATTACGCTAAAGTTTTCATTTACAAATAAGTACCTATATTTATTTAATTTAGAAAGAATATACTTTAATGTTTCTTTCCTTTATACTAGCTAATAATCCTGTTAGCCTTCCAGGCCTTATATCCATGCCTTTGTTGTGGTGGGTTTAACCCGATAAGCTTTCTGCTCAGGATGAGATCAACAGTGTCCGCAGCAGGTTTCGACCCCGTTGGCTTTCTCCAAACTTTCCTGACCCTCTTTGAAGGCAAACCAAGCGAGTCCTAACATCCCAGCACCGTCGATATAGGGCAAATGCAGCCATTCATAGAGCACACTTGAAGCCAGCAGAACGACCGACATATAGACACAAACCATGGTGCATTTCGCATCGGCAATAATTGGAGCTGAATGGAGTTGTTCACCCGTGCGAATTTTCCACCAGGCCAGAACGCGCATGATGGCAATCGAAAGCACTGAAACCACAATACCGGCCATGGTCGTTTCGGGTTTCTGATTTTCCCAAATGCTGAATGCTGCCCCCAGAATCAGGCCAGCAACCAACACATAAAAACAACCGCCCGTAATCCGAAGGGCCAGCCGCTCGAAGTTTCCCCGGTTTTTGCTCCCGAACCGGCGCAACCGGGCAATCATCGCCAAAATACCTAAACCGGATACCACTTCAATAAAGCTATCTACGCCGAACCCGGCCAGCGTTAAAGCTTCATCATGAGTACCAAAGTAAAGCGATACAATGCCCTCTCCGATGTTGTAAAGGACGGTGAATAAAGCAAGGCCAGTTGCAATAGTCCATTGTTTATCGACGGGAGCTTGCAGTGTCGTTTCCATACCCGAATAACGTCAGCCAGAAGTAAATAATTTGGCTTGCTCTATCAAGCACACGTTATGAGCGAATAACTCAACTCATTATCCTGCAATGTCCGTTTGAAAAAATAAGTAAATCGTAACTGAATCGCCTATGTTTGAGTACGATAGTATAGAAGCCATCATTGCTTTGATCGGCGTGTGCATTATTTACTACGTCCCACGAAACTAAGTAAAGATTACTTAGAAGCTGGTTGTTGCAGTTTGTTGAGTTCCATCACCAGATAAACCATTTCCTTCGTTTCGGCGGAATCACCCATTTCCAGAGAAATCGGACCTTCTTCAGGCTGGAAGGTCAAATGAAACACCAGCCAGGGACAGCACAGCCGCTCGAATTTGATAAATTCAGCCAGATCACCAATGATGGCATTATCTGAATTTTCGAATACCAGTTCGTAGCTATTCGGATGCTCAACGGCACGAGTCACCTGTTTAAAAAGGGTTTGGTGCAGTTCATTCATTCGCTTGATCTGATCTTTGTCTGTAAGCTTGCAAGCCAGGGCGATTTTCTTTTTCAATACGGATTCGGTTTCCATCGTCTTTGTTGTTTTGGTCTGAGCCAGGCAGGATAATACGACCAGCCAGGCAAACCCGGTAAGCATGAGTGCTTTCATGTTTTTTCTGGTAAATTTAAACGGTGGAGTATAGTCCACGGTCAAGAGCAAAACCAATAAGTATTTATGCTTATCAGGATTATTCCCAAAAAATCGACTATTTCTCGCAAAACGATCTGGTAATATGAAAAAAAACGACCTATGGCACAACTAATTTTGGGTTAGCATACGTACGCTATCAAACCTTCACCCGTTAAAATTAATGAGTTTTTAGGGATCGGACCTGATTGCCTGGGAATCAAATCGTTGACTTGCCTCGCTCTAAATTAGGTGTGTAAACGGGCGACGAATCGCAGCTACGGACTTTTTCCGAGGAAGGACTAAAGGCTTTTAAAAATAGTAATGCCCCTCTGCGGTACAGAAAACGATGGTTTTCTGTACCGCAGAGGGGCAAATAAAGTTGCACTTCTAATAAATTGAACTAGCTTGACACAGCCTAATAAAGTTTCTTCAGTGTACTACAAACTTTCATCACTCAGGAGGGTATATCTTTAGTTTGATTAGCGCCCCCGCCCTTGCCTACTTCCCTACTTCCATGCCCTTGCGATGAATAGGTATCTCTGGCAATGTTGAGTATTTGTACTAGCGGTTTTACCCAAATTTTCTTTTCGTTTTGTGGTGCGATCATAGCTGTTTTTATTGAGATTTAATTTGTAAGTAACATGTTATCAATGATTTAAAGCAGTTACCAACAACTAATTACTCATTTTCAGCTCATTTATTTAGACAAAATAAATTTAATAATCGGCCGCCTTTATGCTTGCCAATAGCCTCGCAAACCTTCCAGGCTTTTTATCCATGCCTCTGTTGTGATGGGTTTAATCCAAAAAGCCTCCGCCCCTAGTAGGGTGACCTCAAGGATATCCTCGATTCGTTCAGTCGAACTCATCATTACAACTGGAATAGATTGTGCAGATGAACCGGTTTGTTTCAGTTGACGGAGGAAGTCGATGCTGTCTGCTCGGTTGGGTAGGTATAAGTCCAGCAAAATCAACCGAGGCAGCATTCCCTCTTTAATTAAAGCATCCAGAAAACTCATACCGGTTGAGGCACGGGCAGCAAAAACAAACTTTACCTCCGGTAAGGCAATGGGTAAGTGCTTATTTAAGAGCTGTAACGTGTCAAAATTGTTTGCGACGATCAGTAAATTGCCTTGGGTTGGGTCAAAAGTCATGGCAATGCATTGCTTCCTTATTTAGATACATTATCAATAAGATTAACGAAGAGCCAAAAGTAATGTTTCAAACAATACGGATTCGGATTATAAATTTCTTTTTTCGGAAAATAAACGATGAGCCAACGGCCACAGTAGCGTTTTAGCAGGGTTTCTTGTCAAAAGAGGCTCGTTTAGAAAAACTGGGTAGACAGCTGGACTGCCATTTAATCAGGACTCAGTTATTACGCAACTTCATTCAGGTTAAAGGGAGAGCAGCAGAAGTCGAAGTAGTGCTCGAATTATTCGAATCATTGACCATACCCCCTTTAGGGCACTTTCGCCAACAATAACCCTGTAAATCAGCACATTAACGAATGACCTTTATGGAACACTCTCCTTAAAGATTGCCGCTTGATCATAAAAATAAAACGATTGGCTTACGGGTGAGTTTGACAAGTACTAGTGGAGAGTTCTATCCCTGGTTAAGTTTTAATACCATTTTAGTTCTACAGCAGTTATGAAAACCAAGGATCGACAGGAAACCTCCCTGACCGGAGAGGACCGACAGAGTAACTCATCAGATACTAAAGGCCGACAGCGTCGCTCACGCAAGCTCACCATTTCGCGCAGCTACGGCTCCTGGGCACCCCTGGTGCTAACGTTACTCTTTTTTGTCAGCTTACTCCTGACGTATGCGCTCATCCAGCCCCAACCCCATACAGGACTTACGGGTAGAATTCTGTCGATGACGCCCCTGTTCAACAACTCCCCTGCTTTCCTTTTTTCACTGGCTATTGCCAGCCTGATTGGTTTGATGTGGCTCCCTTCACTGGAAGCCTATTCGACTACTAAACCTGCCCCCCTCGTCGGGCCTACCAGGACTAAAGCCCGTTTAGTCCATACTCCGGAACGACATCCGGCATCCTCCTCGCTAGACGTCCCGCACCGACCTATCCAAATGATCTCCCTGGATACATCGACTATTCAGGATTCACTGCATCAAGGCTAGTCCAAACAAAGGCTGTTGCCCGGCTGGAAGCGCCCCGTACAGTAGCTGAAGCCCATTTGCCAGTTAAGTCCGTTCATTTTATAGTACCCTTACGATCATGCAAACTGCCTGTTCGCGATTTGAAAAAAATCGACGTATTTCGTTGATTCAGGAGTCAGGTTTAACCCAATACAGCCATCTCCGTCAGTTTGGCCTCCGACTACTGGTGGTGACCATCGGTATTTTTTATACGTTAGCCGTACTGGAAGTTGATCCGGGGGAAACCGGTGATAGCTTTGGTGATGTCTTCGATACGTATGTTCACAGCAAACCACTTGGTACGTCCAATACGGTAACGGTTATTCAGGAACGTAAGGGTGAGTCAGTAGCCACGGCTGTGAGGCCCGTTAAGCCGCTGATTGCTTCCCCTGCCGGTTGGTTAATTTTCCCCTCCCTGCCGCTGCTGGCTTTTTATAGACATAGACGACATAAACACAGGCCACTGCATGTGCTGAACGCTGTCTGGCGTCTATGAGCGCTTAGCTCGCTTCTCTTTCCTGCCCCGACTCCAGGGGCCGCCTATCTCGTTTTTAGCTGTAAACTGAACAGGTCCTTCCGGGTCTTATTCAGTCGATTTCTGTCCTGAATAAGCGACGGCCGCTTTGCTATGCCTGGTCTTTTTCAGTGCTGTTGGTATGCACGTACTTCCCTGACCGTTCGGCAACGCGTGCCCTTTACGAAGCACAGCCCGTAGCGTTTAAGCGATGGCTGTTGGGCATGGCTATTCCCGTTACTGGCGATCAGGCGACAACTCACCAGTCCTTTTCTGGTTTCGATACCTATGTTTTTTTCAACTCACTCGCTGGCCAGTAGTCATGGTTGGTCATTCTTAAGTCAAGTACTCAGTGGACTCGTGCTGATCGTTCACGCCAGCTCTGGGCAACTCATACCGATTACGTCTCTAGATTCCTTGCCCCGAACCTTGCCAGGGGCAGAAGATGTCCCCTGGTTAAAGAATACCGGTTTTACCGATCGAACCAGCTGGCAGGTGGAACTGGGCGGCTTCGCATCCTCATCCGGCACGGTTCCTTTCTGGCTTCAGACCAATCAGTTTGGGACCGTACCCAAGCTCGCGCCATTGGGGCTAATGAAAGCAGCCGTTCACCGGGAGTACCAGAAGGCTACCAGCCGCAAAATTCCTAAAGTGGATTGGGGATATGGCCTAGAAGTGGTGGGCTGGACAGGAACCCTCTACCAGGCTTTACTGGCAGAGGGTTACTTGAAGGGGCGGCTGGGCAAGATAGAGCTGATGGCGGGGCGACGCCGACAGATTATTGGTCTGGCCGAAAGCGCGCTGTCCTCGGGTTCCTACATCTGGTCGGGCAATGCCCTGCCCGTCCCGCAAGTGCAGCTCAGTATACCCGATTACATTCCGTTAAAATTTAGCCGGGGCTTTATTGCCCTCAAAGGGTTTTATTCTCATGGCTGGTTTGGCAATGGCCACTATGTGCAGAAATCGTTCCTGCATCAGAAAGCGATCTATCTGCGATTGGGTAAACCTACGGCCAGGGTCAGACTCTATGGCGCCTTTACCCATCTGGCTCAGTGGGGCGGGTATGCTCCCTTTCTCGAACGGGACCCGACCAGCTCCTTTGAGGGCCAGTTAGCCCAAAGCCTGGAAGCTTACCTCAATGTCGTGCTGCCCATGAAAACCGACGCACTGAAGAACCGGGCCAAGTTTACCACCTTCGATCAGAACCGGGTGGGCGATCACCGGGGTTCTGCCGAATTGTCGCTGGAAATCAAGTTGGGACAGACGACCCTGTATGCCTACCAGCAGCATTTTTATGATCTGGGCCGAAAGTTATACAACCTGCGCAACATTGAAGATGGCCTGTATGGACTACGACTGGTGAATCACAATGCCCGGCCCTTTTTTGAGGAAGTGGTATTGGAACTGTTCAATTCGGGGAATCAGGGTGTGCTTCAATTTGGTAAAAGCCTGGGTGGGGAAGCCGAGAATTACTTCATCAATGGCCAGTATCCCGAAAGCTGGTCGTATCAGGGGCGCACGCTGGGTACGCCCTTTATCAGCCAGGCCAGCGATACACGGGCGGATTTACCCCGGCTGCCGTTTTCGGGCTACACGCTCGACAATACGTTGATCGAAGGCGTTCATGGCATCAATAACAACCGGGTTCGGGCATTCTATGGGGCTGTTTCGGGCTGGCTTGGCTCGGATTGGCACTATCTGCTCAAAGCGTCCTATAGCCAAAACTACGGCATGTTCGCGATCCCGTTTCCCGCCGAGACGATGCAGCTATCGATGATGACCTCGCTCACCAAATCCATTCGCTGGTTTGGCGGCTCTTCACTGTTGCTGGCGGCAGGCTATGATCAGGGGCAGTTACTGGCCAGTGCGGAGCAGATTGGGGGCTATCTGGGTTTGCGCAAAGCCTGGAAAACTCACTGAATTGTCTTTCTTCAATTTTCCGCCATTCACTCTTAAGCATGAAATACAGTCAGTTATGAATCTTCTTAAGCAACGAAACATGTATAAAACGGATTTGCCCGTCAATTTTCAGAGCTGGAATGAGTTTTATGACGAATTGGTCCGGCTGGGCCAAATTCAGCCGACCATCGATATCATCCAGATTCGGGTATTTAACACCTCGAGCGCTTCCCTTGCCTCGTTCAACAATGACCGTTCGTTTACTCAGTACCTGACTTATGAGCGGACATACATCGATCAGATGTGTCTGGCCGAACTGCGACGGGCTCGCGCAGATTCGTCTCATCGCACCTTTACCATTGACGAACTAACCGAACTGATCCGGTTGGTCAGCAATCAAGCCTCCCGATTGAAACACTGGGATCTGCTGGTCAAGCTCAATGAGGAACTACTCGCCCAACAGGTACGGAAAAAAAACCAGCACTCTTATCGAACAGTATCTGGCCACGAATCCAAGTCTGATTAGTCGCTTAAAAGTCCTGGTCTATTGTCAAAAACCGCTCGTAGCGTTGGGCAATCGAGCGGTTGCACAACTCCATACGCGGATTAACCTGAAATAGGGATCAATCATTTTGATTGATCCCTGAATTAAGTTATTCTTTTCTGCGAAGTGAAATTATACTCTGAAGTACAACCGATGACATAACTAACAGTAAGCCTATATAAAAGGAAGCATTTACTGTTTTGCTTTCGCCAAAGAATAAAAAGGCCATAATGATGGCATAAATTGGCTCCAGATTAAAGCTCATATTGACCGTAAAGGCGGGGATTCGCTTTAACGATTCTGCAAATAAAACATATAAGCCAACCGTACAAAACAGCGATAAAAGCACCAGATAGACTGTGTCCTGTACATCCGGAATCAGGTTGGTAACCGGAAAAAAGTAGAAGTAGGCAGGCAGTACAATGCCCAACCCAATCGTACCACCGATCATCTGATAGTAGTTGATGAGCTTACTATCAAACCGCTGCACTAACCGTTCATTGTAAAGGGTATAAAGAGCGGCAAATGCTGATGAAACCGTCCCGAGCGCAATACCTACTTGATAGGAAGCATCAAAATGAAAGATCAGGCCAATTCCTGCTAAGGTTAGCAGACTCAGCAGCAATTCAGAGATTGCCAGTTTTTTCGTGAAGATGGCTCCAAATACGGCCGTAAAAAAGCTGGTCAAACAATAGCAGACGACCCCAATCGAGATATTGGCGTACTTAATGCTGGCATAAAAGAACACCCAGTGAATCGTGATGAAAAGCCCGATTTTAGCAATATCGTATTTCTCCTTACGACCAATAGTAGTACTTACCTTGAATAGTTTAAGAATCAGAAACAGCCAAACCGCAGAGAAGAAAACCCGATACCAGACGAGAAGCCCTTCATTGAGGGAGATAAGCTTACCAAATACTCCGGTAAAGCCAGCAAGTATTACAGCGAAGTGTAATACCAGATATGATTTTTTCATTGAATTGTCAAAGAGCCCTGGGGCAAGATTTAAAATTAGTAATGCAGTTATGTTGAAGCATGACATACCCGGCCTAAGTTGCTCTTAGGCCTTCAGCTTCAAGACGTCATTAAAAATTTAGAATCTTGGTGGGGGAAGACAACTCTTCGTGTTCATCGAAAAATCATTTGTGCAAACATAGCGAATTCAGTTCACACTATGGCCTATGGGTACATACCAGCTCATAAAACGCCAGTTGCTGCGGTCATCGTACAATAGCCCAACTCGTCAGGTGACCAGGCTCCGCGCCCAATACCTTATCGCAACCTATCGGCTCGCCCGTTGCGTCAGATATCGTGATCCGTAACCCCTATTCGCTCTTCAGAACTTCCGCCGGATTACTCTTCGCTGCCTTCATCGTCTGTGATCCGATCAGAATAAAGGCGATCAGTAGAACCGCCAGCAAACCAACAAATAGCTCGACGATTTGCACGGGTGTATGATAAGGAAAATTTGTGAGCACGACATTTTCGAAGAACAGGTACGTTACGGGCAGAGCGATGAGTGCCGATATCGACAGCTGTACAAGAAAACCGCGGCTCAATAAGTAGATAAGGTTGCCGGAGCTGGCGCCCATCACTTTGCGGATGCTGATTTCCTTCAGCCTGGTTTCGGTGGTGAATGCCACCATGCCGAACAGCCCCATCGATGCGATGGAAATGGCGAGGAATGACAGGAAGCCTATGATCTTGATCATCGCGGAAAATTCGCTATAGGCCTCTTCTATTGCTTCGTCATAGAATTCAGCGTTAAATGGATGCACACGATCGATCTTCTTCCAGGTTGATTCGATCCTGGCCATGGTCGCCGGCATGTCAGTGCTTTGTATTTTGGCATTGATGACCGCCCTGTCTTCGGGCGTCCAGGACATGAAGGCTACTGGCCCGATGAGGTTATCGACCTTCCCATAGTGAAAGTCTTTTATAACCCCAACAATGGTCATCCTGCGTCCTTTTATTTTGAAATTACTGAAGGTAATCTCTTCCCCAATTGCTTTTCCGGGGTCTTTTTTACCGATGTTAAATCGTTTTAAAAACGCCTGATTAACGATCACTTCACTGACGGCTTCCGATGTGGTAGGTCGCGCAATAAAATTCCCCCCGGCAACGAGCTTGTATCCGTGTAAGGGCAGGTAATTTTGGTCGACGTTGTTGGTCATGACCAGAGCCGAGTCACGTGAATCTTTGTATTTCATGTGCCCCCCCCAGGCATTGCCAATGCTGGTGATGATCATCGACCGCGATAGTGCGGTTACCTCCGGCATCTCGCTCAGTTCCTTAAGAAGTGCCTCGGGTTTATTACCCTGCATATTAATGTTCAGGATGTTTTCTGTATTGAATCCCAGGTCGAATGCCAGTATGTTTTTATACTGCACATAGCCGACGGCGGTTGCTGTTATAAAGATCAGTGTGACTGTGTATTGAATCACCACCAACGCGCGTCGGAGGGATAGGTGCTGGAATACTTTCACCGACGACACGTTCCTGAGCGCATTGATCGCGCTGACTTTCGAGAAGAACAATGCAGGCATGAAGCCGGCAATAACTCCGACGGTTACCGAAAAGACGGTGAAGGCGACAACCATAGACGGAGTGAGGTCGAGCTTGACCATGCGCTGCATCTCCGGGGCCATGTTTATCAGCTGCGGCCGCAACAGCAGAAACAGGAAATATGAAAGAACAAGGGATGCCAGGGAGATCATGATTGCCTCTGCCAGGAATTGTTGCCGTACCTGGCCCTTTCCGGCACCGATCGCTTTGCGAAGACCTACTTCTTTAAACCGGCGCATAGAACGTGCCAACGAAAGATTAGTATAGTTGAAACACGCAGACAAGATCACAACAAATGCGAGTCCGCCGAGTATCCAAAGCACAACCGGAGGCACATGAGGGCCAACGGGTCCCATAGGGCGACGAAGCTCCTCTCCGACCACAATCTCATATAAAGGAAGTAGCTCAAGCTGGATCTTCGTGTTTTCATCGGCAAGATTTTCTTCCCTGGCAATTGCGTCGAGCTGCGACTGGATTGAAGCCATGTCGGCGTTTTCCGGCAGCAGAAAATACACGTAGTTCGACCACATGTTTGTCCATTTGTCGAAGCTTTTATCGTTCCGGTTGAGCTGTTCGGCGGTCGACAGCGATACCAGCGCTTCGAACTTGATATGCGAAAAGAAAGGAACGTCCTTCATGACACCAGTCACCTGGTAATCGAGTGTATCGAGTTTGATCGCTTTACCGATCGCAGATTCGTTTCCGAACAGTTTTTTCGCTGCTGTCTCCGTCAGAACGATCGAGTAAGGGTCTTTCAGCGCCGTTTCGGAATTGCCTTCCAGCATGGGAAATGTAAAAATCCTGAATAGCGACGGGTCAGCCCAGTAGCCTTTGATGGGAATAATAGTAGAGCCAACCCTGGCATCCTGCGAAAAGTCATTGCGCAGAATTGCCACTTCCGCGCCGGCGTACCGATCAATGCCGATCACTTTTTCCCGAATAAGCTTTCCGGTCTTTATGGATGTCGTTCCAAACTTGCCAGCCTGTTCACCTTTGGTAGTCGCAACGTTGGTGATGCGATAGATTCTGTCCCCATTCTTGTTGAACCTGTCGTACGAACGCAGGTCCAGCACGAACGCGATCAGCAGTAACCCGACGGACATACTGATAGCAAGGCCAACAATATTGATAACCGAGAACAGTTTGTTACGCATTAAGTTGCGTCCCGATGTTTTGAAGTAGCTTCCGATCATGATCCAGTTGATAATAAGGTTGGCAGATTTTGGTTTTCGTACTGTATAACTTCCGAAGCACCTGAAGGCATCGATACTGTAGGTCAGCTTCGCGCGACGCGGCCCGATGGATCGGATCGTACATTCCGCCCGACGTATTCACCTGATCTACAGTAAGCTCGTCACGTACCCATAAAAAAATAAGCAGACCACAAGTCAGGCTTTAGGCTAAGTCCAGCATAGTAATCGCCGGGAATGACTTATTCCCCCAGAAGCTGCGAAGCGCAATTTTGAGGAAGTTAGCATAAAACGGATAAATCAAATTTAGTGCCAGCACTGAAAACCAGCTTTAAGGTACTCATAGCCATAACCGAGAGGGTAACACTGTCCAGAAGCGGACATTGCGCTGTCCATGATTGGACAGTAAAATGGAGAGCCAATTGGTATTTAAAATACGGATAAATGCGCCAATGTGTAGTGATGTAGTAGCCGTTCATCCGAGCTTAAGTTAATTGGATCAAATTTTTCGAACTATTCGGTAACCATCTTGACAAGTTGAAGTTTCCAGGAAAATTTCAACTCATGAACAGCAAACAACTTCCTCTAACACTCAGCCTGTCAGCCTGGCTTATCCTACTAGTTAGCTCCTTTGTATACAGCCAGCCTACGCCTGCTTCCCCTACCATCGATGAGTTTCTGCGAAATAAGATGAAAGAACGCCGGATTATAGGGCTACAGTTGGCCGTGGTTCAGCATGGAAAAATTACGCTGCTTAAATCCTTTGGCCTGGCGAATGTGGAAGACTCCCTGCCGGTTACCAATCGAAGCATTTTTCCCATTTACTCCTGCACCAAAGCTTTTACGGGAGTAGCCATGATGCAATTGGTCGAAGAAGGAAAGGTGGATCTGGCCGCTCCGGTATCGCAGTACCTGGATGGGCTGCCCGCAGCCTGGCAGCCGGTGACGATACGGCAATTATTAACCCATGTTTCGGGTCTGCCCGATATAAATCGAATTTTAAATCCCAGCACCTACGGGCTTCAGGGAATTGGTAGTGAAGAAGCCGCCTGGGCAAAAATCCTGACCATGCCGATGGATTTTCCGACCGGTGAACAGTTTGCCTACAACCAGACAAACTATATCTTATTGGGGAAAATCATCGATAAATTCACCGGAAAGCCGTTTGCCCAGGTTTACAAAGAACGTCAATTTGACCTGGCCGGTATGCCTTCAACGGTCTTTGGCGATTCCCGCGATATCATTCCCAAAAGCGTGCATTCGTATGCATATGTCACCCGGCTGGATGGGAAGGCCCTTGGATTGGAAAAACTGATCCATTCCTACGGCGAACATCCAACCTTTAAGCGCACCGCTTCTGGCCTCAATAGCACGGCTGAAGATATCGCGCACTGGGTAATTGCTCTGCAACAGGGTAAGCTTTTTAAGACGAAAACAGCACTCAATACGTTATGGACGGCGGGTATGTACAACAATGGAAAGCCCACCCAATGGGCTCTGGGCTGGGTAACCAAGCCTCGCCCCACCCATAGCGCGGTGACGATCACCGGCGGATCGGTATCCGCTATTTTTGTGTATCCTGAGGATGAGTTGGCCATCATCGCCCTCACCAATCGGTCGGGGTCTTATCCGGAGGAATTTCTGGACGAACTGGCGGGGTATTTTAACCCCGCTATTCCGTTGGCCGATCCCATCACGGCATTACGGATGCAACTGCAGACGCGTGGCTTTACGCAGGCACTTTCCATTGCCGATGAATTAATACGGAAGGGCAAAAGTAGCTGGCCCACGGAGAATGATCTGAATGATTGGGGATACCGGATGATGAATGGCGGGGGTAATGCCCAGCATGCCCTGGAAGTGTTCAAGCTAATCGTTCGGCTCTATCCCGATAGTTGGAATGCGTATGACAGTCTGGGGGAAGCCCTCTTGAAAAACGGCAACAAAGCCGAAGCGATCAGTATGTATCGAAAGTCCGTCGAGTTGAACCCCGATAATCAAAATGGAAAAAAGGCATTAGCGCGATTAGCGAACTAGTACTCTTCCCATTTCTATTTTATACGTACTGGTCATGAATGGGGTTGATTCCAAACCTATAAGCCGGGCCGCCGATGCGCCGGGCCGCCGATACGGTTTTTGAAACCTTATAGGTTTAATTGACTGAGCACTAGGCATAATCAGGACAAATACAGGCGTCTCGGGGTATGAGAAAACTACGTTTAAACAGATCAGCTAAAGCTTCTGTATACGATAGCTATTCAGCTTAATGCTTTGCTGATAAATGACGGATTAATCCCTGTAATTGATCCCGCAAACCGATAAGCTCGTCCAGTTTCATTTCCTCACATAACAGTGCACTTACCAAAGTCTCCGGGATCATGGCCGCATCGGTCTGAAGCTGATGCCCTTTCTCCGTGAGTTTGACAATTACTTTCCGCTCATCCTCTTTTGAGCGTTGCCGTTCCAGCAAGCCCAGTGTTTCCATTCGTTTGAGCAATGGTGTTACCGTATTGGTATCTAACAGCAATTGTTGCGTAATCGAATTAATGGGGATCTCATCGGTTTCCCATAGAACCAGCAGAACCAAATATTGGGGATAGGTTAAGCCCAGTTTATCCAAATAGGGTTGATACTCTCTGGTGATCAGCCGAGAGGCTGTATACACGGGAAAGCATACCTGGTTTTGTAGCTTAAGTTGTTGTAACATCATTGGTTAAATCGTCAACGCTCAGGACTGAGTAGTAAAGATACCGATTAAAGGCACATCGATTAATGGGTAAGCTGCTTTCTACTCCGCCATGCTTTCCAGGCGCCTGTAGACCACAAAGCCCAGATGACCAGAAGTGGCTGAAAGGGCAAACGAAGTGTACGGGCCAGATCGGTATTTAAATGAAAGGCATTGG
This sequence comes from Spirosoma endbachense, assembly GCF_010233585.1. Taxonomy (NCBI): domain Bacteria; kingdom Pseudomonadati; phylum Bacteroidota; class Cytophagia; order Cytophagales; family Cytophagaceae; genus Spirosoma; species Spirosoma endbachense. The sequence goes on along the minus strand of NZ_CP045997.1, from coordinate 4,217,126 downwards.
TATGATTGACTAATTGGGCGATGTTACCCGGAAAAACTAACACAAAGAAGGCCGCTACCACCCAGCCCGTAACAACCCGCTGCCGGGACCAAAAAAGTAACGACAGGCCCAGTGTTATCTCGACAATACCTGACAGAATAACTACCAAATCGCTGTCTATTGGTATCCAATTTGGTACTTGAGCCTGAAACTCATCCCGTGACCAGCTTAGATGGCTCGTTCCTGCAAAACTTAGAGCCAGGCCTAGTACTATCCGTCCAATATGCTGGGCGATGGTCGTTTGTTGCGTGTTATTGGTTGTGGGCATGATCCAGGAGTTCGTCGATAAAAGTAAGGCTAACCTCCACATTATTACGGATTGCTTTCGAGTAGGGACAGGTAGCGTGAGCTTTGTCCAGTAGCTTTTGAGCAGTGATGTGATCTACCCCTTCGATGCGAACGGCCAATGATACAGCCAGGTTAAAGTTAGTCGGGTCTGCCATTTGAAGACCGACCGTAGCCGAAACCGTAGAGTTAATTTTCAGTTTTTGTTGCCGGGCTACCAGATTTAAGGCGCTATCAAAACAGGCTGCATAACCAGCCGCAAAGAGTTGTTCAGGATTGGTAAAGGCACCCGCGGGTCCTCCCATTGACTGAGGCACCCGTACGTCGAGCGATAAGACACCATCGTCACTTGCTACCTGACCATCCCGTCCACCCGTAGCGTTAACCGTTGTTTGATATACAGTTCTCATTGGCTTCTATTTGTATCGCTTACGACATAATCGTAAGCGATACAAATATATAAACTCTTTCAACGTGAACCAAACGGGTTATTGAGCTTTCACCATCAGCAACACTTGCTATGTATGCTTAATTGACCAGATGGCCTTTCAAAACAACGGCTACAAAGCGGAAGACCTGATTCCTATCAGTTTGTCGCCTGCGTTGACTCATGGATGAGTAACTGGCTTCCTGCTTCTTTTGAGGTAACAAACAGGTCCTTATTCCTTATGAAAACGATTCTGGTTCGCACCAATTTAAGCCCCATGACAACGTATGCACTGGACATCACGGTAGACCTGGCATGTACCCAGCAGGCTGAAGTTGTTTTGCGACAGGCCTTTCCAGCAAATTGCCCGAAACGAACGATGAATTTGTACTCATCCAGAATAAGGTAATTTGCCCATGAACTTCGCATCGATTAAACCCTATTGGGCTAACTGCTTTCTACTGACCATTCCTGTACTGATCTGGGATCTTCTGTTGACAGATAAACTGCCGGAAGCCTATCAGCCGGAGGTGTTCCGGCACGACATTCCATCCTGGATTACGTACGGAGAATCTATCTCACAGACAATCATTTTCGTATTGGCACTGCTGATGCCCATCCGTATGGCGTCAAGCCTATCGAAAAGGAGTCTCTTCTTGTACGTAGCTGGCCTGTTGATCTATTTCGCTTCCTGGTTACCGTTGATTTACTTCCCGGCGAGTAGCTGGAGCTATAGTCTCCCTGGATTTATGGCCCCCGCTTATACACCCGTACTGTGGTTAACTGGCATTGGGCTGATGGGTAATTCGTTTTACCTCAACGTTTCGTTCCATCGCTGGTACTTTCTCTCGATAGCCTTGCTCTTTATTCTGTTTCATATCGTTCACACCCATCTGATTTATAGCCGGGTTCATAAGGCTAACCACCAGACACGGCTACGTGCAGGCCCATCGCTTTTGCCTACTGCGTGGCCAGGTAACTCCGCCCACCGATACCCGATATAATTTACCATCCACCTGATTTTGTATCCGCCTGCTTCAGTCCTTGCATACGGGTACACCTTGATTTTTATCAGGCTGGGGGCTGACCCTACTCACAGTCGGAGCCTTCACTTGACCCCATCTTTGCCAGTGCGATGGCTACCTACACTTGGCATCCACACGCGTGACGGTATCAAAACTCGCCTGATCTGTAAAACTCAAATGTATTTTTTGAGGTTGATAACGTATTATCGCCTACGTTGTTATGGAGTGTGGTGATTCACGGCAGATCCAATCATTACTTATTGACTTTATAGTAAATCGAAAACGGGTCGGAACGTCCAGCAATAGCAACCGGTCCGGCAACGCCAAACGAATTCACCTTCCTCTGATAATGCGATGACTGAGAACCCAATCGAAACTCGTTATTCCCACACTGAAGATAGCCTGACGGCTATTGACGCCTACTGGCGAGCGGCCAATTACCTGTCAGTGGGGCAGATGTACCTGCGCGCCAATCCGTTGCTGCGAGAACCGCTAAAGCCAGAGCATATTAAAGCAATGCTGCTTGGCCACTGGGGAACCACACCGGGGCAAAATTTCATTTACGCTCACCTGAACCGACTTATTCGGGAACACGACCTGAACATGATTTACCTGTCCGGCCCAGGGCACGGAGGTCCGGCACTGGTGGCCAATACTTATCTGGAAGGAACTTACAGCGAAGTATATTCCAACATCACCCAGGATGAAGCAGGTCTGAAAAAGTTGTTTACCCAGTTTTCGTTTCCGGGTGGCATCCCTAGCCATGTATCGCCCGAATGTCCAGGCTCCATTCACGAAGGAGGTGAGTTAGGCTATTCGCTGAGCCATGCGTTTGGCGCCGTTTTCGACAATCCGGATTTGATTGCCGCCTGCGTCGTGGGCGATGGTGAAGCCGAAACAGGCCCATTAGCTACGGCCTGGCACTCGAACAAGTTTTTGAACCCGGTAACCGACGGCACCGTATTGCCCATTCTTCACCTGAACGGGTATAAAATTGCCAACCCGGCTGTTCTGGCCCGCATTAGCCACGAAGAACTTCAGCAGTTATTCTTCGGCTACGGCTGGACGCCATATTTTGTCGAGGGTGACGATCCCAAGGTCATGCACCAGGCAATGGCCAAGACACTGGACGAGGTTATCCAGACTATTCATGGTATCCGACAACAAGCACGCGGGCAGAGCCAAACCAGTCGGCCACGCTGGCCAATGATTATCCTGCGTTCACCGAAAGGCTGGACGGGTCCTAAAGAGGTAAATGGCCTGCCCGTAGAAGGTACGTTTCGGGCGCATCAGGTGCCTATTACCGACCCAGCTACCCATCCAGGGCACCTGGCTCAACTCGAAACCTGGCTGAAAAGCTACCGCCCTGAAGAGCTGTTTGATGAAGCAGGTCGGTTAATACCCGAACTACAAATCCTGGCACCGCGGGGAAACCGACGCATGGGTGCGAACCCACACGCCAATGGAGGTCTGTTATTAAAGGATCTGCACATGCCCGACTTTCGCAGCTACGCCATTTCGATTGATCTACCGGGTAGCGTCCATGAATCGGATACAACCGTGTTGGGTCGTTTTTTACGGGACATCATCAGGCTCAATGAATTGCAACGAAATTTCAGGTTATTTGGCCCTGATGAAACGCTGTCGAATAAACTGAACGCGGTTTTTGAAGCCACCAATCGCCAGTGGGAGGGCGAACAAATTGCATCGGATGAATTTCTGGCTTCCGACGGCCGCGTGATGGAAATGCTAAGCGAGCACCAGTGCGAAGGCTGGCTGGAAGGTTATCTGCTGACTGGCCGACATGGTCTGTTTAACAGCTACGAAGCGTTTATCCATATCGTCGATTCGATGTTCAATCAACATGCCAAGTGGCTGAAGGTAACACGAAGTATCCCGTGGCGACGCAACATAGCTTCCCTAAATTACCTGTTGGCGTCGCACGTCTGGCGGCAGGACCACAACGGATTTACCCATCAGGACCCAGGCTTTATTGATCTGGTGGTCAACAAAAAATCGGAAATTGTTCGGGTGTATTTACCTCCCGATGCCAACTGTTTGCTTTCGGTGATGGACCATTGCCTCCGGTCACGGCATTATGTCAATGTGGTGGTAGCCGGTAAGCATCCAGCACCCCAATGGCTGGATATGCCCTCCGCTGTAACCCATTGCACGAGGGGTATCGGGATATGGACCTGGGCCAGTAACGATACCGGATTCGAACCGGACGTGGTGATGGCCTGCGCCGGCGATGTGCCTACGCTGGAGACGCTCGCGGCTGTGTCTATCCTGCGCCATAACCTGCCTGATTTAAGGATTCGGGTGGTGAACGTCGTCGACCTGATGCGGCTCCAGTCCGCCAGCGAACACCCGCATGGTCTGGATGATACGGCCTTTGACTTACTTTTCACGGAAAATAAACCCGTAATCTTTGCTTTTCACGGTTATCCATGGTTGATTCACCGACTGACTTACAAACGGACCAATCATCGGAATATCCATGTTCGGGGCTACAAGGAGGAAGGCACCATTACCACGCCATTTGACATGACCGTACTTAATGAGCTGGACCGCTTTCATCTGGTTCAGGACGTCGTTGATCGGTTACCTCAGCTCAGGAATCGGATGGCCTACCTGAAGCAGGAGATGCAGGATAAGCTAATTGAACATCGGCAGTACATCAATACGTATGGCCAGGATATGCCCGAGGTACGCAACTGGACCTGGGGTAATTAAGGAAATTTCCGACAGGATTGACAGCCGTGGAAACCAATACCCATCGAGCTGCCAATCCTGTCGAAGTAACTGTTGGAAAGCATATTATGACGAAATCCATATTCATCGCGTCGGTAGAGCCGTATACTGGAAAATCATTACTGGCCTTGGGTTTAGTCAATAGCCTGCTGGGAAAAACGCAGAAAGTGGGCTATTTCAAACCCATTATTACGCAGCAAACGCCTGGACAGAAAGAAATTCATATCGAAGCCATTCTGGATTACTTCGCGCTGCCGATCAGCTATGAAGATACCTACGCATTTACCCAGCAGGAAGCTTTGCAACACATGGAGTCGGAAGGCCGGGGTGAAATGCTCAATTCTATCATCAGCAAGTATAAAAAACTGGAAGAAAGCTGTGATTTTACGGTTATCGAAGGGAGTGATTTTCTAGGCGAAGGCATCGCGTTCGAGTTTGAGTCCAATGCCGCCATTGCCAAAAACTTGGGCGCACCCGTCCTCATTATCATTACCGGCGAAAGCAAATCTACCGCACAGATCATCAGTTCGGCCATGAGTGCATTACAGGGCTTCGAAAGCCGGGAGGTACAGGTGCTCGGTATGGTTGCTAATCGGGTGAAATCCGATCAAGTGGAGGATGTACGGGAATTACTCCGAATGCAACTACCTACCGACATGATGCTCACTGTCATTCCGTGGGAAAAACAGCTGCAAAGTCCGACCATGAAGGAAATCAGAGACGCCCTTGGAGCCAAGGTGCTCGTGGGCGAAAGCCTGCTTACCAACCAGGTCGATAATTTTGTTACGGGTGCCATGATGCTGCCGAACTTCCTGAATTACATCAAAGAAAATGTGCTGATCGTAACGCCGGGCGACCGGGGCGATATCATCATCGGGGCATTGCAGGCAAATCTATCGGCCAATTATCCCAAAGTTGCGGGGATCGTGCTGACGGCCGGTACGGAACCCGACGAACCCATCACCCGCCTGATTGCGGGGCTACAGACGGTCATTCCCATTCTGGCCGTGCAGCAGGGCACTTTTGGTACGACAACAGCCATCGGGGCCATTCACTCACGCATTACCGCCGATAACCGAAAGAAAATCGAACTGGCGATCGACGTATTCGAGAAGAATGTGGATACCAAAGCGCTGGATAACCGGCTGGTAACCTTTCATTCGGAAGGGATTACCCCGCACATGTTTCAGTATCAGCTCGTCAAAGCGGCCCGAAGCCAGAAAAAACACATCGTTTTACCAGAAGGAAATGACGACCGAATTCTGAAAGCAGCCGCCCGGCTGGTCGCACAAAACGTTGTAGATCTGACTATTCTGGGCGATGAAACCGAAATAATGGCCTCCGCCAAACGACTGGGCTTAACCCTCGACACCAGTGTAGTGTCTATTATTAATCCAGCCCAGTCGGAAAACTACGATTCATACGCGGCAACGTTGTACGAACTACGCAAAGCCAAAAACGTGAACCTCGATATGGCGCGGGATATGATGCTGGATGTATCGTACTTTGGCACGATGATGGTTTACCAGGGACACGCCGATGGCATGGTATCGGGGGCGGTTCACACGACCCAGCACACCATCCGGCCTGCTCTGCAATTTATCAAGACCAAACCGGGCGTGTCTCTGGTCTCTTCGGTCTTTTTCATGTGTCTGCCCGATCGCGTATCTGTCTTTGGTGACTGTGCCGTAAATCCAAACCCAACGGCCGCACAACTGGCCGAAATTGCGATCTCCTCTGCCGAAAGCAGCGCACGATTTGGCATTGAGCCGCGCATAGCCATGCTTTCGTATTCGTCGGGAACGTCGGGAGAAGGCGAAGACGTAGAAAAAGTACGGCAGGCAACTGCTATCGTTCAGGAAAAACGACCGGATTTAAAAATTGAAGGCCCTATTCAGTATGATGCAGCCGTAGACCCACTGGTTGGCAGCCAGAAGTTACCGAATTCCGAGGTAGCCGGTCGGGCCAGTGTGTTGATATTCCCTGACTTAAATACAGGCAACAACACCTACAAAGCGGTTCAGCGGGAAACGGGTGCGCTTGCTATTGGCCCCATGCTACAGGGCCTCAACAAACCCATTAATGACCTGAGCCGGGGCTGCACGGTAGATGATGTGTTCAACACAGTTGTCATTACGGCCATTCAGTGTCAGGATAGTGTGTAGTATTTAAAGTCGATTAACAGGGTTCAGGATTGAAAACAGGTAAACCCGTTTTATCCTGTTAATCCTGCCAGAAAATAGACAAGCATGTACATTTTAGTTATAAACGCAGGCAGTAGTTCCCTAAAATACCAGCTCTTTGATATGCCATCCGATAAACCACTTTGTTCGGGGCTCATTGAACGAATTGGTACGGATGAGGCATTTATCCGACATAAAATCCTGACTACTGATCCTACGCAAACCATTGAACGGAAAGTCACGATTGCCGACCATACAGCCGGGCTTCAGCAGATGTTATTCTTATTGTCGGATGCCGAGATTGGCTTAATTCGGTCGGCCGATGAAATTCAGGCAGTTGGCCATCGCGTTGTACATGGGGGTGAACGTTTTGCTGGCGCTACGCTGATCACACCGGCCGTTAAAGAAGCGATAAAAGACCTGTTTCCGCTGGCTCCGCTCCATAATCCTGTCAATTACAAATGCATTGAAATCGCCGAAAAAACGTTTCCTAATGCCCGGCAAATTGCGGTTTTCGACACAGCTTTTCATCAGACGATGCCGGCATACGCTTTCCGCTATGCGATCCCGGAAGCACTGTACGCCGAAGAAGGCATTCGGGTTTATGGGTTTCACGGCACCAGCCATAAATATGTAAGCGAGCAAGCTTCGGCCTGGTTAGGCAAACCTGATGCTAAGCTCATCAGCCTGCATCTGGGAAATGGATGTAGTATTACCGCTGTACAAGCGGGCAAATCGATCGATACCAGCATGGGATTTAGCCCTTTGGCGGGCCTGGTAATGGGAACCCGTTCGGGCGATATAGACCCGGCCATTATTTTTCACTTGATTTCGAATGGCTACAGCCCTGACGAGGTGAATGATCTGCTCAATAAGCAGTCGGGCATGCAAGGGCTTACGGGCCTGAGCGACATGCGCGATATCCGGAAAGCGCTGGAAGCCGGTAATCGGGCAGCCGCCCTAGCCCTTGACATCTATGCCTACCGAATCCGGAAATACATTGGCGCTTATGTCGCCGTTCTGAATGGTCTGGATGCCTTGCTATTTACGGCAGGCGTCGGTGAAAATGACAGCGCCATGCGTGAACAGATTTGCAGATCCTTGGATGTATTGACTATCCATCTTGATTCCTCAAAAAACAGCGCTCATTCGAGTGAGATTCGGGACGTTAGCCGCGCCGGTGCTGCGGTTAAAATTTTAGTCATTCCTACCAACGAAGAGCTGGAAATTGCCATTCAAAGTTTTGAGCTGTTATTCCCTCGTTAACCTGGTAACTTCTGCTACCTAAAAGTCCAAAAAGCGGACTTGGTTTCTGACGGCGTACAGTTGTCAGATTTTAAAATTATTGACTCGCCAATGAAATTCGAAACGTGGCGTCTAGTTGGTTAACAAACTAGATGCCGGGTTTTGACAGATAAATTCTACTTTACAACTAGACAATTCATTTCATATAGGTATTCGACCATTTGGTTAGCCAATTTGTACTTTTTGTGATAAATAAAAATTAGCAAAATTGTGTGGCATCAGAATTGTTTCCATCCCGTCATACTATCAGTGCCAGAACGTTCAAAGCGCTAATGTCAATTGGGCTTTCCCGATCAAGTTCTTGATTACCAACTAACTACTTTTTTCACTTTCTTCAACCGCATGTAGTTGTCATAGCTTTGGGACACATAAAGCAATTAGTGAGTATAACAACTCAAAAGCAATATGGCCTACAGCTACCCTACTGAAGATAAGCGGGTATCAAGTATTTACCAATTCATAGTCATTACCTGATCGATATCGATTTGGAGCAAGGAGGTTCTAACTCAACTGTGCATAAATCAACTAGTACTCTTCCAATTTAATGGTTAGATAAAAGTAGCTATCTTTCCGACATGGGCCAAATCGCTAAACCGTTTGTGCTGTCGGAAGCCGATCTCACAACGCTCGACCAACTCGTTCGTAAAGGTAA
>NZ_CP045997.1:4181800-4208423 GCF_010233585.1 Spirosoma endbachense | reverse complement strand
TTGGTCAAGAAGTTGGAAAAATGTTGTAGGTTTAGCCAAGCAGGGAGCGACAGTCATGGTTTTGTAGTCTAGAGAACCACAAAGGTATGGCTAACTGCTCCTTGCCGTTTTTATAAGAAAGCCCTGTTGGAGTAAGTGAGTTCAGGTTAAAGAACCTGACCTTTGGATTTGAGAAACTGTATCGAGCATCAATGAATAGGTTTTGAGAATCGCATCGGCGAACCGTCGCCACGGCGAATAATGCTTTCTCTGTCGGTTTTAAAAAACCGACATCACATTACCACATCGACCATTTGCCAGTTTACGTTTAACTTTGAATTGATATGCAACAAAAGAACCTTATATGTTTTTGTTGCATATCAATTCAAAGCTAAACGATTTACGTATTAGTTTTCGGCCTTGAAGCTGCGTAATACTATCTTTTTTACCTTATTATATATTTTTCGAACTAACCTATAATTACCACTAATAGGCTTGTAGTTTTTCCAGGGGGTTAGCTTTAAATAGTTAAAAAATACTGTCTGGAAATAGGGGTCGGATTTGTACGATTTAAATATTGGTTTTATATCAAGATAATGAATAATAAACGGGTTTTTATTTTCAAAAGTAGCAAACCAATTCCAGCGCGGGTCCAGCTCAAACCATTGGTTAACCAACGCTACATTAAGACCGTATTGATCGGCGAAATTTATGTATTGTAAGTTATCGTGTAAGCACTTAAATACTTTATTCGTAATATCGGCCTCCCGCCATGCTTTAGCGTTAATAAGCAGTAGACCAGAATTAAAATATTTAGTATCGGGTGCCATGCCTAATTCTTTATAATTAGGAATTCCACCCCAGGAACAGCTTACAACTTTCTGAAAATCCTGGACGGCTCCGAATATATTGTCACCCATATCAATAGTCCATAATTTCGAAATATCTTCAAGCACAATCATGTCTACATCCAGGTAGATTATCCGTTCCAAATCCGCCGGAACAACATAAGGAGAAAATACTCTAAAATATGCCGTAAGTGGAAATGCGGTATTGTCTATTGGAAACTTTATCGTTGAAGGAACGACCTGCTCTGCATTTAGCCAATGAATAGCTATATCCTTTGACTGCACAGAAGCCTGTATTTTCTCCTTATTACCAGTTGAGATACGATCGTCAATAATGTAAAAATCAATTGCCTCATCTGTTTTGTGATTCAATTCAATTGATTTTACTAAAGCAGCTATCAAGATAGCATAGTGATTATCACTGGCTAATACGATACTTATTCGCTCCTTCGTATTCATAAAAGATAAAATTTCGGCGCTAGATAAATAAGCTAATTGCCTTTATTTGCTAATTATTTAATAGCTATTTAGATATAATAAGTATCCATGGAGCACAAGAGACATCAAGAGGATAACTATCCTTGCAACAGTTCTATTTGTGCTTAGCTACTTTCTTTTGACTCATTAATTTGCAATAGGTAACCACTATTTTTCAGAAATAAAATACATTGCTTCTAATCACACCGAAAAGGAGACAATTACTTAAACTCAACCATTGATTTTCTCTTGCAAGTTGATCAGTTGCCCAAGCATTTTAGTGTAAACTAATGCTGGAATTGCCATGCCAGGGCGATACTTTTTTAATGACAGAAAATTGTCGTTTGCAAAGTCATTCCAGTTTGATTCATTTAAATGGACGCGCCCTAAAGAAATGCACGGTTCGTGGATTTGCGTCGTATGCCACCATTTTGTTGGGAACAAAATAGTTTCGCCCTCTTCAATGGTAACTCTTATTGGTTGTGCCTGCCGAAAAAGAGGGTATTTTTCAAAGTTTGGGCTGAATACATTTACCTGAGAAATCTTGGGATTCTCTTCTCTTGGGTACATGAAAGGAGTTTGCTCAGGCGGGAACAAGAAGAATTCTTTGGAGCCATGCAATTGCGTGATCTGCGTATGCAGGAACAAGGCATCTATGTGCAGGAAGGGGAAATGGCCACCATTACCGCCTAAAAAAATCTCATAGACCTCCGTACCCTTGAGCATGAATTTGGGTAACAACGGATGTTTAACGCGATCAGATTTAGAATAAAGTATATCAGGTTTTAAATCGTCTAAGAGTTCAGGCGCGCGGTGCTCTAGATTGAAGTTAAATGGATAGGGGGCAGGCTTTTCAGGAGTAGATGCCAACATTAAATCAACATACTCGGGTAAAGAATAAGTCTTTCCTCTTATTTCTTTCGTGATGTGACTATAATTATCCTTAAAGAATTGAGGAGTGAATTTCCCCATTGCTTCCCAGTCTTTAGTGGCATCAGTCAGAATAACCGGAATAGCAGGTTCAATATATTCTTTAATCAGCTCTTTTTGTGAAATGTTACTGCGCCGATCTATTTTTTTGATTTGACTCTCTTTGTATTTATTTATTGTTAAGTTTGTGTCCATAATATTGATAATTTTTGGATTCAGAGGATAGAAACTCTTGAGTAGCGATTGTAAAAAAACAGTTCTCTAATTATACTGTAAAAATAAACTAATTAGGGCAATATACTTAAGTTATAAAGTAAGAATTAATTCTATTTTAATGGTGATTAAATTCAGAAATCATCAGATTTGGTTTGATTTTATGGAGATGGATTCCGATGAATTACTTCCAGAAGATTCCTTAAATACCAATAAACTTTATTAATTATTTTCAGACTGACTTTAGTTACTGTAAAGCCTGTCGATAAGCTTTTATTTCTGTAAAAGACAGCTTATAGGCTAAGGTTAAAGCCGCATAGGTTAAACCACCTATTACTATTTCAACTATTGTATTTGTAAGCCCATAATTCCCTACAAATAATTTATAGGCATAAATTACGACGATCATAATAATACAAAATATAGTTGGCTTTACTATGTTCTTCAAAAAATCATTCAAAAATTCACCAATCAGGTAATGCACAAGCGCAAAATTCCCAATTAAATTAAATAGTGTAGCTAACAAAAAAGCCATAGCAATTCCCATGACGCCCCAGTATGTACCAAGCCAATACACCAACGGTATTTTTACCAGTAAAGTAACGAGGTTAAGATAAAACAATAAATTTGGTTTTCCCTTAGTAAACGCTAAGGTAAATAGTGGATGACTCAAACAGGATAAGATCGCTACAAAGACGAACACCTGGATCAATTCTACCGTTTTATCCCAGCCGGGGCCATAAATTAAAGGCACTACGCTATCGGCCGTGATGAATAGCCCGGCTAGTAGCGGCATATTACAATAGCTAATAAAATCCAGAATTTTCAGGTATGATTTCTTTAGATCCGACCCATTATCTTTCATTTTTGCCAATATTGGATAGGCTACCTGTAATATAATTGGATTTAGCTTCGAGGTTGGAAAAACCGCTAGCTGATAGGCAATTGTGTAATAGCCAAGCATTTTTACGCCCAGCATTCCACCAATGAAAATATTGTCGGAATTGGATTGAATGAAACCAAGCAGTCCATCGGCCAAATTGAAAAAACCGAACCGTAAATGATCTTTTATATTGCTGAGGTTGAAGACAAAAGTAGGAACAAAGAATTTGATGCCAAACGTAATTTGCAATACCACTTTAACCGTTTGCATCGCCAGAGAGCCGATAATTAGCGATAGCTCTTTGTAGCCATTATAAGCCAAGGCAATCGTTACAGCCGAACCGATAATCGTACCGGTTATGTCAATGATAGCAACTGATTTGAATCGTAGTTCTTTTTCCAGAAGAAACAAATAAAGCTGGCCAAAATAGACAATTAGAAAATAGCATGAAGAGAACTGTAATACTCCCGACAGCTTTGGTTCATGATAGAAAGAAATAATATACGGTGAGGTAAGCTGAATAATAACGAAGATGACCGCACCCACAATAAGATTCAGAAAATACAAGGTCGACAGGACTTTCTGGTCGCTTTCCTGCTTGTAAATTATTGAATTGGAGAAACCAAGGTTAGAAAATATCTGAAAAAAGCTGATAATGAGGGTACTTATGCTAACAATACCAAAAGCGGATGGGTCAAGCAAACGGGCCAATATAGCGACCTGCAGGAACTGAAACAGGGTCGAAATGGTAGTGGAAATTGTTATCCATTTTCCACCGTTCATTGCCTTACTTGTATTACTCATGCGGGTACTCTAACGGCTAGGTTGGCCAGGTAAGGTAGTTACTTTTGCTTACCGATTTCTGATAATCTTTTTTACTGCCCGTGCTTTACCTTGTCGTATTTCAAGTAGGTAGGCACCATAAGGCAATGAGGTCAAGTCTACTTTTTCTTTAAAAGTCCGTCCTGATTTGACGTAGTTGAACTGCTTGCATTGCCTGCCCGCCATATCATAAACGTTTACATCTACAGCCGTATTCGCCCCGTTCTCTAGGACCAATTCGACATAATTTGTTGTTGGATTTGGATATATCAGCACATTACCCAAGTCTGATGCCTCCTTTGCCGGGCTGGAAGAGGGCATTACAAATACAGGTGTTTCGCTTACATTGACTGTTATCGTACCCGTCGTACTGACCCGCGCTGTTTTAGTCATCTCGTCGCTCCCTATTTTGGGCGTGCATAGCTGAACGGTATCTCCTTTGTTCACAGTCAGGTTGTAAGTACCCGTTCGGCCGCGTTCATCGGGTATCACCAGCACATAGGCAGAGCGGCCATCTAGTTCATAGCGATCTACGATAGGATCTTTGCTAATCGTTTCTTTATAACGATAGTCGCCCAGCAACTGGCGAGCCTGATACAGATAATCAGACGCTGGTTTGCGGCTTTTGTCACTGTTTACCAGGCCCATCGAACTGAATTGGGTTGTATTGTCTATGTTATCGTCGTAAAGCTGGTAGAAGAATAAGCGATCAATTCCGACCCGAGTATAGAGTAGCGCCGTTCGCAGGGTCCAGTCTGCCTGCGTTTCTAACACACTCTTATTCCCAATGGCAATTGCCTTGAAAGGACTACCCTGATTAACGTCATAACCTGCTTCCGTTATCCAGACAGGCATATCGTAGGACGCCTGATGTGACAAGGCGACAAAAGCTGCTGCCTGCTCACCTACGCCCGCCAGTTCGGGAGCCGCTCCCCGCTCCCCTCCGCCTGCCTGTGAACTTTTTGCATTATTGGCATATAAGTGCTGATTGATCACATCCCAGCAAAGATTGACGCGGCCATCGGGTAAATAGCCTCTGAATTCCTTGCACCAGTCGATCATACCTCGTACATAGTCTGTAGATGAAGCCGCCAGACCACCGATCACTACTGTCATGGATGGGTCCGCGTTTTTTACGCCTATCCCCGGCCCGAGTGTATTTTTATGCCCATCGTAAAAAGCAGATAGGTTAGCGGCATATTCCCGTGATGTTTGATAAGCTTTTCGGCCTTTCCAGGTTTTGTCACGCTCGTTTTCACATTCAATGTATCGAATCAAACCGAGTCCAATCTTAACCGTGTTAAGTCCTGCCCAGGTCTTTACGTCACTTACCTTCACCAGAGAAGGGTCCAGGGTTTTATTACTGCCATAGCGGGCCGCAAACTGGAAACCTACCCGAGCCTGATCGACATACGATTTAGGCGCAGAAAGATCACTTCCATACGGTGCCGGAACATTTTCGCCATCACGTTCATCCTGTGGATACGTGTCCTGCATCCATTGGGGCAGTGTTTTTATACAAGCCAGTACCTCTATACCTTCCGTCTGACAGCGTTCATAAATGGCATCGTAGTTCCAGCTACCACTTGCCGTGGGGCTATAGGTATAGCTACCTTTTTGGGGTTCCAGCTTCTCCCAGTCAATATAGTGACGAACGGCTGCAAAGGCTTTCATCGCCTGAATACGGCTATCATCTACCTGCCAGGGTGAGCTTGCTTCTTCAAAATTCCACTCAAAAGCATTGACACCCAGAGCCTGGCGGAACGGTGTAGACCGAACGGCAGGAGCCGTAATCTGAACCTGGCTGGGCTGATAGGTACCGTAAAGTTCTATTTCTGTAGGCAGAGGCCCGTATGTATTGATCACCAGGTATCGTGCACCAGATACGGCCGTCTTCAGATTGAAGCTATTTGGCTCATCGGGGTTTGGACCTACCCAGGACTGATAACTTTCGCCAGTAAAACGAGCAATCGGAATCCGTTCCCATTTGTCGGTTATGATCGATAGGGTCATGGGTTTATCTGAATTCGTACCTTCGTAATCGTAGAAGCGAATGCTTTCGATTGTGATTTGTTCGCCTTCCAGCAGTGGATAATACGAATCGTAATTTTCCAGCATCTTTCCATACCCTGTATTGATATTTACATTCGTAATACCGTCAAAAAGCCCATCGAGACCGCTGTTAGAATTGTTTACCTGGTACCAGCGTTTTGGATCGATTGGTATTTTATTGGCCGAGTTCATGGCTATTGACGGTGCAGTATGAGGAATGGTAGGTTCCCCGGTTCGGGCAAAAATCAATAGCGCAATACAAGCCGCCGGTATGGTTAGAATGGTTTTTCTCATCGGTGCAGAGAGCTTAATTCGATAGGTCAGCCAGTTGGTCGTCATCAGAGTCTGGATAGAATAGTAGGCTCATGGATAGGCCTGTTAGAAAATTTTGTGCTAAAGGGATCATCGTGTCAGTAGAACATGACCTCTCCGTATGTAATCGTGGGTTGTAGATGCAGAATCGGCAAACTTGTATGTAATCACCCACGTATATTCTCCTGCTGCGCATGGATTACCCGCATAGTTTCCGTCCCATTTATTCGTGAGGGCATCGCTGGTAAAAATCACATTGCCCCAGCGATTGTAAATCTTTATATTGAACGAAACCGCTTCCCGCAAAAAGACCGCCAGCTCATCGTTTACACCGTCGTTGTTGGGCGTAAAGGCATCTGGCACATAAACAGGGTTCGGTGCACAGGCATCGCACTGCTTTAACTGGATGTCGTCCAGCGCCAAATCATTTCCACATCCGCCCGCTCCCTGGTTATTAATAAGTTTCACAACAACGGGCTCTGTCACATTTGGAGCCGTAAATAGAGTTGAATAGCGACGCCAGACTGGGGTTTGTGTTATCTCAATCGAACCAAAGTCGATTGTTTGCAGCACTCGGCCATCAATTGTCTCAATACGAATCGTTAGGTTCGGAAGTACTGGATCACTACAAATATTAGGTTTGAGCAGATTTAATCCCCAAAGCGAAAACTCATAGTTGGTGCCTCCACATAAGCCCGGCAGTGGTTGCTGATAAAACGCACCTATTTCGTCAGAAGCGTTGATAATCAGTATATTGCCCCCTGAATCGTTGGGGGTATGATCTTCTGTTACCGTATGCCAGGCGTTGAAGAAACAAGTCCCATTAACCGTTGAGGCAAGACTGTATTCGCCGTTTTCCGGACAAACAGACGTGACATAGTTGTATGAAGTTAATCCAGCCAGCGATGGATTCTCTTTGACCGTACCGAATGATTGATTGATCAGTAAGTCGTTTGAAATTCCAGGACAACTTTGTGCAAGACAAGCATTTCCGCACGCATACATAAAGCACAGAATCAGAACTATATTTCTGCGCAATGCTTTATATAGCCGTGGTCTTATTCTCCCGAAAAAGCTTTGTGACGCGGTTACCATATGCTATAGTTAAGACTATAGTTTTTTTCTTTCGTCACCCATCTGAGCAATGAATTACATGCAATAGAATGGCTTAGTAATCAAACGCTTATACTTGTAGCAATAGGTTAAGAATAAGCTACTTTTAACTAGTCCCTATGGTTAACCATGCAATCTGCCACTGTTTATTGTAGTACTATTACGGACCCTGACTGGCTAAATTGGCCTGACTGTTTATTCACAGAGAAGGTAGCTGTATTTCGGTTGAAGCTTGCCGATGATGCAATAATTCCGCCCTATTTATATGCATGGCTACAACCCAATGAACGCGAACGGGCTGCGCGGTTTCGTCGGAAAGAAGACCATAATCGATTTGTGGTTGGGCGGATTATGACGAAGGTTGTCGTCAGTAAATTTACTCACCGAGACTTAGCTGACATCCGCCTGGTTCCCGGAGTTAATAGTAAACCGGAGTTAGCAGGTATTCCTGATCTTCAGATTAATTTATCGCATTCCGGGAGCTGGATTGTCCTAGCAATCAGTAGCGAAAGTGTCGGTGTTGATATTGAAAAAATGGTCTCCGATTTTCCGTTTGAGGATATTGTATCGAATAGCTTTAGTGAGAAAGAACAACGCTCCGTTGAATCCAACCGCAATCCAAGAGCAGCATTTTATCGTTTATGGACTCGAAAGGAAGCGCTTAGTAAAGCAACGGCAAAGGGAATGGACGATGATTTTTCCCTGATTCCTTCCCTTGATGGTGAGCATTGTATTGAGGCCGGTATCATTGGTGGAGACGGTTTCTGGGCCTTGACTAGTTTTACTATTGCCGATGATTATCCGGCTGCCATTGCGTACAGGCCAATCGTAGAAACCCCTAAATTTTATACGATTGAAAGTGGCCAATTTGCGTAAAATAAGTCAAAAAAGTGCAAGTGTTTGGGTCCGTATCGCTGAGCGATTTTGTTGAAAGGAATCGTAAGCTTTCGGGAGAGCTATAGCTTGTTCTCTAAGTGAGTATGTACGTATTTTCCGTGCTTTGGCAGAGGCAATAAAACGCAGGACTAAACGCGTTAACGACGTAATCTGCTATCTGGATGGATTTGGTTCAAACAGTACAGTAAATTGCTGACGATCAATTTTTAATGGGCAGTACATTGACTGTCTATTTTGCATTAACGTTAATCTAATTTTTTTACAGGCATGGTCATTGCCAGAATTTCAGGAGGATTGGGTAATCAGTTGTTTCAGTATGCTCTGGGCAGAAGCCTTGCGCTTCGAAACAATACATCGCTTTATTTTGACCTTAGTTATTACAAATTCGAATACGAAACGGATACACCCAGAAAATTTAAATTGTACCCATTCAGCATCGATTACACGCTTCTCGATACGTCACCTTATCTGTATCTGTCGAAGGCAACAAAGTTGTTGCCAAACCGGACGTTTAGACCCATCTTCGAGTTTCTGCTGGAAGAACAGTTTCATGTTGAACCCAGAGTATTCAGCGCCAAAGCCAGATTCATTATATTGGATGGGTGCTGGCAGTCAGAAAGCTATTTTGGCGACTGCACGGAGATGATTCGAAAAGAATTGACATTCAACCGGCAAACAGGAGAGACGTTTGCTGCCTATAAAGCTAAAATTGAACAGACAGACGTTCCGATATCAGTCCACATTCGGCGCGGTGATTATGTTACTCACCCTGAGTTTAGCCAGTCGTTCGGCTTCCTTGGTCTTGACTATTACCAGAAAGCAATTCCTCAATTGACAAACCGCTTTCCTAAGGCTAAGCTTTTCATTTTCAGCGATGATCCGGATTGGGTAAAGCAGAATCTGGCTTTAGCTATGCCGCATGAGTTCGTGGCTAATGCCGGACCCGATGCCGATCTGGACGATCTGCAGCTAATGGGGCTATGTCATCACCACATTATTGCCAATAGCTCGTTTAGCTGGTGGGGAGCGTGGCTTAATCCCCGGAAGGATAAAGTTGTTATTGCACCAGATCAGTGGTTTAAAAATAAGCCAACCTGGAATACGAAAGATTTAATACCAGCCAATTGGCTCCGGATTTAATGACACACAGACCAATGCTACTACTGTTTTTGGTTAGTGAGTAACCGGAATTGGTGCCGGGATTTGGTCTTGAACGAGCTGACCAATAACGACTTCAAATTCTTCTGCCCGCTTTTTCCAGGAGTTATTTTTGGCCATCGAAATTCGTTCCTCAACCCGAGGAACGCTCGTATCGGCCAGTGCCCGGCGGAGCGCCTGCGCAAAATCGGCTGGACTGGCAGCCAGTTCAACGACACCATCAAAATCGTTCAGGATTGAGAAAGGCGTAGATACAACAGGTAGACCTGCCGCCAGATATTCATTAATTTTCAGCGGATAGATCGTGTACGTATGCTCATTGCACACAAACGGAATCATCGCTGCGCTCATTCTGGCCAGCAAGGGCGGAAGGTCGGCGGGTTGACGAGGTGGAGTAAAAACAACATTTGGGTAGCGAGACAAACGGAGGGTGATGGCTTGCTCATGTACTTCGCCGACGAGCTGAAAAGTTACATCAGGCATTGTTTGAACACAGAATTCAACCAGATCAAGGTTGATGCGGTCGTCGGCTGAACCGAGATAACCCACAACGGGGTTAGAATCGGGTCGTACGTCAGCCAGTTGGCGTGCCTGATTGAACAGATCGAAATTGACGCCGTTTTTAACGCAGTATGCTTTCGGTTGCAGGAGGGACTTCGACCGGCGTAACGTCTCTGAAGTTGTTACAACGGCATTGACTCGCTGAAGATACTCAGGTTCATAGCGGCTACCGTGGCGGCTCATCCATTTGGCAATCGTGATCTCATCAAAGCAATAATAGATCGTTGCGTATTCGTTCAATTGGTTTAGCATGGGCAAACCAAAGACTGGATTCAAGCCATTTACGATAAGTGGATGCGTCATATTTAGCTGATGCATTACCCGGCGAAGGCCCTTAACTACCCGCCGAACGTTCCATCGAACGAGCCAGTCATGCGGTTTGGCGGGTAGCCAGTTAACGGGTAATATCAGGGGCGGAGTCCAGACATAAACTTCACCACCTGTGCCAACATCTTTCCTGGTGAGTGGACTTGATAAGCGCATCAGCTTCCGAACCGGAACGGGCCGTCGGTTCAGAATACCCATTAGCCAATCTTTAAGCGTAAACTGGTAATCGACATACAAGACCCGGTGCCGTGCAGAAAGTTCGGTCATTAACTGCACAACCGCTTTCTGAAAATCGCCTTCCCATGTTGTTTGGCCGACACAGATTATACTATCAAAATTGTTCATGTTCAGAGGTGTAGTGAGCAGCGCTATCTTTACTCAGTCTGCTTAATCTTCGGAGGTTTTGGTATCGTGTGGAGGATGAGGGGTGAGATAAGAAAAAGCTCTGTTCATTTCTTTTTTTACACGTTTTCCCAGTGCCTGCCAAATGGTGCCATCCTTCATTAATGTGCGGGGGCCTGTCCAAACGCGCGCCGACCGGGTCTTCATCTGAACAACCCTGCCGTATTGCATCATATCGAAACAAAGGCGTCCATCTTCTCCCCAGGTTCTGTTGTGCATCATATAGCCTGCTTTCAGGCCGGCTTCCCGCAAATAACCCATGCTAATACCATAGGCGTTGAGATATGGTCTTTTGACATGACGAAACTCAGCAACAATATCTTTGAGGGTTTCGTGTAGGGTAAGCTGCCACCTCGGAAGTTGCGGATTGGCAATGAATGAATAGCGCCCGTAGACACATACGACCCCAGGTTGCTGGAGCTTTTCCATCATTTCATTCAGCCAGTTTGTTGGGTAAAGACAATCGGCATCGGCCAGTAGCATGTATTTACCAATGGCCATTTCCTGACCTAGCTGCCGGGCTGGTCCGCAACCCTGAATCGGCTGGAAAAACTTTCTGACATGCAGTTTATCGATCGTATCCTGCGTTCTGTCTTTTGAATTGTTGTTAACGGCAACAATTTCAAACGGAATGGTTGTTTCGAGGCACGAAAGCGTGCTGATGCTACGGAGAATATTTACTTCTTCATTGTAGGCGATGACCATAATAGAAACCAGAGGTTTCGTACTGATTCGTTTGTCCAGACGGGCATTGATTTCATCGAAGACCGATTGCGGTACTTCATCGATACTGGTATATGGATATTCGTGGCGCTTTAACCAATTGGGGTTTGATAATAAGTTCATAATCAGTAATAATGGTGTAAATAAGTTAAAAGTCAGCTAATCGATTGGTAGGTGTCGCGTAGTTTTTTCAACTAGGCAGACCTGCCGACTAGTTGGTCGGGCAAGTCCAAAATGAGCTCGGATTCAATTGCGTACGGATGTCATCAGTCCGTTATATTTATTGGCTATTTTTTCAGGAACGGTATCCCACCGTTCGCAGGTGGTGAACAGTATAGACGCGATATACAGCATTGTACAGGTTGGGAACTGGCTCAGTGTTGGGTTTGAATAACACATCAGCGCAATACCAATGAAGTTGGCCAGTAAGGCAATCATGAGTCTGAACAACCAGGGGTCTTTAATCTGCCAGACCTTATAAACGCCATACCCGATAATGGTGGCCAGCATTAATAGGTAAAGAGTTAAGCCCACAATACCTGTCTCAATCCAGATTTCAACATACCAGCTGTCCGGCGGAATCTGGGCGGCAAAGTGGTTTGGCGAAAAGCGAGCTCCCGTATCGGCCGATGTTCCGATGCCTGCGCCAAACGGCAAATCCTTGAGATAGGCTCTTAGTTTCTGCTGGTTTTCCAGGCGTACCAGAAATGAAGCATCTTCGCTAGGACGTAAGGCAGTTCGAATCCGGTAAATCTGGTAAACTGAGTCACCAAGGTGGGTGAACAGCAGGATGACCAGAAGGGGGAGGGCAACCATCACTCCTTTAAAAATAAGGGCTGGATCGCGCCGAAGGAATAAGTAAGATGGATAACCGGCGACCAGTACAAAAAAGGCACTCCGGGTGCCGGAAACGGCATAAGCCCAGAAGAAAATAAGGGTCAGGAACACATAGCCGATCCGACGCATGACCCCTTTTTCCTCAAAAAAGCGAATGGAGCAGATGAGCGTTGCGCTGGCCATTTCGGCCCCAAACTGCGATGCATCAGAATAAAACGAGAAGCTTCTTAACTGACCCCACAAAACGTGCGTTCTGTCATTCCCTTCGGCCAGCCACCGAATTTCGGCAGCCTCCAGGCCGATGTACTGCTGTTTGAAAGCCCATAAAGCGGCTAGAAAAGACCATATCAGCCATATTTTTATTAATAGTCGAATGTCTTCTTTGGTTATGGGCACGACCAGCATAATGGTGGCCATGTAAAACCAGTTTAGTGAGAATGCCCGGGCGTGGAAAAACCAGGCTGGTTTATAAGGAGCTTCAGGGTTTAATAGCTCCAGTATGGTGTATAGCAGCCAGAAGACCACGGCAAAATAAACCGGATGCCGAAGCCGTTTCCAGTTCATCCGCTTGGCATTCAAAAAGACACTCAGCAAGGTCAGCACAAGTACACTGTCCATCGCCAGACCCAGCGGAAAATCGCTCTGAATAAACCGCGCCCAGCCGAGTAGAAAACTTAAATTTAGATAAGCTAATAAGCCAATCTTAGGCTCCAGCAGGATATTGGCCACGATGAGCAGACCTATCGGTAAGCCTACAGTCATAAGCGCACCGGTCATGCCAAAGTTACCGATCAGCCAACCACCCAATACGGCAACCAGAACCCCCAGTAGCGTAAATAGCCAGCGGTTGTTAAGTAATTGACGGTTAAGTAAGAGAGTTCGTTCAAACATGGTGTCTTCGCGTTACTGCAATGACAATGACTACTGAATACATTGGGAGTTTTCGTTGGATGGAAGCATTAAATGGCCCGTTTCGACTTTTCCCAAATACCTGAAATATTACCGTTACAAAAGCGGGTAAATCCTGCTAAAACGCACCAATTCATAAAAACAAAATAGAACGGTACAAATGTTAGTTTCCAGCGAGTCTGTCGGTTTTCCAGTGTATAGCCAACGTAGGCAGCCAGGTAAAATACCGTTTGTAGCAACAAGATTCCCCACCAGAACGTGATCGTTGCCGAATCTGAAATTGATAGCTGACTCACCTGAACAAGCATAATTACATTCAACAGAAACAGAAGCGGCAGGCAAAATGGTGTAACTGCCCAACGCAACACCCGGTGCGAAACATATTGAAAGCTTAGCCAGCCATACTTGAAAAAATTGAGCAGATGAGCCAATCGCCGAATTGCCTGAAAGCCTCCCGCAGCAATCCGTACTTTTCGCTTCATCTCCTCGCCAACCGAATGCGACGGGCGTTCGAGTGCATAAGCATCGGGTGCATACTCGACCCGGTAGCCACGCTCGGCGATGCGCAGTGAAATCACAAAATCGTCGAGTAGGGTGTCCGTTTCTACCGGTTCGTAGAGCTTGGTTCGTATGGCAAATAATTCTCCGGCTGCGCCCACAATGGTATGAAGCTGAGCATCCAGTTTTTTCAGAAAAGATTCATAGCGCCAATAAAGCCCTTCGCCACTTCCGGCAGCAGCCTCCTGACCTTGTACGCTGATCCGTTTTTCGCCCGTTACAGCACCCACATTGGCTACCTCAAACCGTTTTGCCAATCGGCTAACCGCTTCTGGGTTGAGATGGGTGTTCGCATCCGTGAAAATGGTCAGTGGCGTTTTGATCTGCCGCATGGCCCGGTTCATTGCCGCTACTTTACCCAGGCGTTGCGTTCCCGAAATAATGGTCAGATTAGGAAGGTTTGCTTTCTGTTTTTCCAGGTATTCGGCCGAACCATCTGTAGATCCTTCGATTACAAACAACAGATGCAGGTGCTCAGCGGGGTAATCCTGATCCAGACAGTTTTGTAGCTTATTGGGCAGGTAGGCCAGTTCATTGTAAGCAGGCACAATCATGGTTATGTCGGGTGTACTGGCTAACCGATCTTCTGGTTTGATGGCTCCGCTATTGACCGACCGCACTTTTACCAGCAACCAGGTTACTATACCATAGCCCAGGTAGGTATAGAAAACCAGAAAGGTTAGGAAAAAGAACAGGAAGCTGGTTAAATAGTATAGAGAGGTCATCATAGAAGTTCGAAGGCTAAACGGGTGAGATGCTCGTTGAGGTCAGGTTCCAGATTACCCCCTTTGCAAAGGCACTGGCGTGCTTTAGCTTACCACGAACTACGTATGCAAGCATGTGCTTTGGCATTACACAACCCGCAAAGAACAGATAGAACACAACCCGCTGAAATGGTGAGCAGTGACGGCGCATATAAAGAATGCGATTACGAGTCATGTAGTAGGTCTTTAGCGGATTATGCTGTCCGACCGACATTGACTCTTTATGCAGAATAGAAGCCGATGGCTGATAGTAAATCAGAAAACCGGCATTCCGGATGCGCTGCGACCAATCAAGTTCTTCATAATATAGAAAGAACCGTTCGGCAAAACGACCTACTTTATCAACTACTTTCCGGCTGACCATCATAGCGCAGCCATGAGCGAATGGTGTAACGCCTGGCTTGTCGTATTGCCCCATATCGGTTTGTTTATAACCAATGGCAATGGCCGTACCGGTGTACATATTCATGGAGCTATAACCAGCATACTGAACCATATCCGGCGTATCGTAAAACCTGATTTTTGGGCAGGTGACGCCTATATTTTCATTCCCATAAAACGGCTTAAGTAACTCTTCAATCAGCGTAGACGGCAGCTCTGTGTCATTATTGACAATAAAAAAGAAATCGCCCTTCGCTTCCTTAATGCCTAAATTGTTACCCCCTGTAAAGCCTAAATTCCGGTCACTCCGAATGAACCGCAGTTGCGAATAAGGTTGCAGATCAATCAGCGTATTCAATGCTGGCTCCGATGCATTATCGACTACTATGATTTCATAGTTCGGATAACTCAGCAGCGCTGAAGATTCCAGAAACTGGCGCGTGATTTCAGCCTGGTTATAATTGATCGTGATTATGGATACGAGCGGTGCGGCATCCATAAGCCGAACCACGCTATCTATACATTCTCTCGTTGCCATAAGCTGAAAAAGGTTCTCCAGAGAATATACATATCTGTTTTGAAGGAAAAGGTATTCGAGTACTCAATATCAAGTTGAGTCCGCTCCCAGTCCGACATCGCGCCTTGTCCTTTTGCTCTTTTTTTGATCTGCCAGAGGCCAGTCAGACCCGCTGGTCCTGCAAATCGCTGCGCAAACTCATCAGAAGTTAATTTCTCCGCTTCATAGAGCGGTAAAGGCCGATTGCCAACTAACGACATATCGCCCAGTAAGATATTGAGTAGCTGTGGCAGCTCATCAATACTGCTGTTACGAAGAAAAGTCCCGAGTTTAGTAACCCGTGGATCATTACGAAACTTCATGAACTTTGCCGCTTCTTCATTTTCCCGAAGGAATAGTTTCTCACAAATTAATTGGTCCTGATCAAATAGCGGTTGTTGGCACGATACGCCCCTTTGCCGGCAGCTATCACATAGAAACTCCGTTCGGGATTGGAAGAAATCGTCAATCGAACGGTTGTCCGAAGGTTTGGTATAAATATTTTGCGAGGCCATATGTCGCAATTGTTGGTCAGCCTGCGTGCTCATTGTGCGAAACTTAAACATGTTAAACACATAGAAATTCGTCCCGGCACGTTTTGACTTATATAAAATGGGCCCTTTTGAGTCTATTTTTATTAGAATGGAAACCAGTAAGAGTAAAGGGGATAAAACGAGGAGTATTGAAAGTGAAATAACGATATCAATACTACGTTTCCACCAGGGCAATGTGAACCGGCGGCTGGTTAATGGTTGTCTTTTTTCTGGAACTGAAAGTATGCGGGTTTTTAGCTCCAGATAATATCTTATTTTCGATTGTAAAGCATAGTCATCCTTGTCAATGGCCAGAATGTCTGTAACGCCATTGTTGAGGGCGTTTTTTACTAGATTTGGCCGAACAAAACGACTGGCAATCAAAACAGGAACAGATTGGTAGGACGTATTGCTTCGAACCAGGGCTACCATTGTCTGGCTGCTATCTTTATCCGCTATTATCAAATCTACTGTAGGGTTCTTCGACAGCCATTCTCCGGCTTCCTGAAAATTCCTGAACCGCACGATTGAGCAAGTGTCGCCGACAGCCATCGTGATTTGATTGACAATCTGATCATCTTCCTCCACTAATAAGAGATAAGGCATTGGCGCTATATCCACAACTTTCGGTCTGATGAAGCTTTCTGTCATTGCATTGTTATACTTTGGCACAAATTTTGATCAGCAAACCAAGCTTGTTTTTTGCTCTATAAACCAGAGCCGCTTGGTCCCTATGCTTATCAAAAAATGATATTATTCATTAAGCCTTATTCGATTAAACAGGTAAAAAGTAGATGTTCGGGTTATTCAAATAAGCTTAATTAAATTTTTGGTGACCCCAGGTGAGGAAGAAATGACTCAGATAACAGGCGGTTTTGATAACTAACGACTTCGTTTTGAGGCTAAATAACTTCTATTGGTAACTAAATAGAGGCTATTTGAGCTAATTGGTTTACACTATTTCAATCAAAGCCAGTATTCATACTTTATTCTGGGCAATTGAAGCCAATAAGCCTTGACTCATCTGATTGGCTGAATTGGCATGTATTTTGATAGTGAATAGAGGAAGATTCCTGGAGATCTAAACCAGAAGAAAATAAAGAATCAGGCACTCTGGGCAACTAGGTAACCTCTTAGCAGCATCGATAGGATCCGCGATTTTGGTTGCCAAAATGGTTTAGATTCAGCTTGAAGCCGTACAGCAGCAGTTGGCTCCTGAACTTCTTCTTTCGGTGAAGAAGTTCGGCGCAAAATGGCATGAATTTTGGCCTTTACTTCCAGTGGGTTGAATGGTTTAGCGATGTAGCTGTCAACTCCCTGCTCAAGACACTCGATTCGGGTATTACTGTCAGGAGCATTGGAGAGAACAATTACGGGCGTTTGAAAGATGAGTTTACTCATCCGAATTAGCTTCGTTAATTCAAGACCACTGAACACGGGCAGATTGAGTTCAGTAAGAACGCAATCAAACCGATGACCCTGGATCAATAGACGAGCCGCTTCATGACCCGTATTGGCCACAGTGATTGAAAAGTCAGTTTTTAACGTCTGTATGAGAATATCAGCTACATAAGGATTTTCATCCACTATGAGCAAGTGATATTTTTGATTCATTTTATTGGCCTTTAAGTTCTGAAGATGGGTTAGATCTAAGTTTTAGACTACTTACTCTATCTCTGGTTACCTATATATGAAAAAAAAACCTTATTTAACTTTGGCCATGCTATAGAGATCATATTTTAGCGATCCTAACTTCCTTATGTTAAATGGTGCTTAGTAAGTTAATGTTAATAGGCTTATTAACAGGTGATTAACTGGGTAATTGCTTGAATTAATTACTTGACAGATTAACTTTAAACTACCGTTATTTTTGGATTTACATAAAGGATTAAAAAATATTAAAAGTTGATAAACCTTATATTATATAGTAATAATACAATTTTTCAATTGTTCGATATGTTATAATATTAGCAACTCAGTAACCTATAAACTACCATATTGGTAGTTTAAATAACACGGCATTTTACAGAATACAATGTAAATACTCCTCTGGTTGCGAGGAGGTTATTGAAAATAAAGACTGATTTTTACTTAGACGTATACAGGTTTTACTTAAAATTCTAGCAATAAAAAGGGAGCTATTCGTGGCTCCCTTTTTACTGCTAGAATCCTTCTTTCTCGGCTTCCTTATCCTTTTTCTTCTCGTCTTTTTTCTTCTCGTCTTTCACCACTTTCTGGCCTGGCTGCAACTTAGGCTTAGGTGCGGGTTTCGCTTTCGTTTTGTACTGGTCCAGATAACGCTCAACGAACACTGTTTTTTCGTCGGCAGTAGCAGGAACGATTTCAACGGTAGCTTTTGAACTGTTTTTAGAACCTGCCAGTAGCCGATCATTGATGTCCTGCTCCGATGTTATAATCGCTAATTGGCCAATGGAAGTTGGTGTATTGCCTGGCTTATAGTCGTAAAATACCCAAACATCAGGCGATGATTCCAGGTAAATACTGGCTTCATCACCATTGGCCGTTTTTCGGATTTCGACAAACCCGTCCATTTGAGCATTAATGTCTGTTGCCGACATGTTTGAAACGCCGAGTTGACCAGTGCTGTAGAAGGCGCCGAATTTATCAGACCAACGTAGATTCGCATTCGCAAGCACAAGCATGCTGTTCAGTTTTGGCGATGCCTGGTTAAGCGGTACGTGCTGGTTCTGGGCTTTCGCCCGATAAGCATCTACTGCCGGTTGGCCAATTAAGGGTAACAGCTTATCCGAGAGTCGGTTAAGGTCATCATCGGCGGCTTCGTCGTTTTTCTCTTCCTGATTCGTCTTAACTAACTTATCAGCAATGATACTGTTAAGCTGATCCGGTACAGGGAATGCGAATGCCAATAGCGTATTCAATCGATACTGAGTACTGTCGATGTTGATTCGTGCCGATCCGGATGTGAGCAGATACTCGTTCGGGCCAGAATTCAGAAGATTCATTTTACCCTTGAAGGTCATCAACCCTCGGGCATCGTTAAAGGTAAAGGCGTTCTCAACATCATCGGAAGCGGCTGCACTATCCGGACGGCTGGTACTATCTGTAGAGGCCGCTGCCAGAGCGGGTTGGGCCGCTGGCAGGTCACTGCCTTTAGAGACAATTCGATACACTTTATCTTTTTCGTCGTAGCTCATAATACCCGTTGCAGAAAACAGGTCTTCATCCTTAGGGTCTTCTTTCGGTGACAGGAACGTAGGATAAAGCCCAGCATTGCCCAACCGGAAATGGATACCTGCTACAAGTTGCTGTCCGCCTTCATTTTTAAGGTTTTTATCAACCTTTATTTCGAGTCGTTCTGCTATTTTTTCCTTGAATGGAATCCAGCCGCTAATAAGATCCTGCCGTTTTTTGAGGGCGGGCTTAATCGATCCATCCAGCGCTAAATCCCGTTCAGGAGCCTGCATCGTAATGGCTCCTTTGAATAGCATTTTGGGAGCTAACTGTAGATTATCATCCTCGTCAACGTCAGCACGGGCTACTGTAAAATAGGTCGTTGCTGGCTTTTGTGAGGCATTGCGTTTGCCTTTGACTGGTTTCTTTGTATCGGCAGTTAGGTTAGCAGAAGCAACGGCTGGCGCTTCTTTTAATTCAAAGCTTCCCATCTTGATACTCGCTGTATCGCCTTTTGCGGTTGCAAACTGATAGGTAGCGTCTCCGGCAAAGCGTGTCCGCGAAAGAACCTGGATATTGCCATTTTTGAGCCGGTGGAACAACGTAACCGTATCCAGTTCCAGTTTCGCGTTTTTCAGCGCCAGCATTTCACCGTTTCGCCGGATGGTTACAAGTCCTTTGTCAGGATAGATGCGTGCATCTGCCGACGTAACATAAGGAACGCCACTGATGTTGAGCATCATTTTCTCAACGTCGTACAGGGCCGCTGAACCGTTAAACGTTAACCCTTCCTGTTCTGCAGCCATAGCCGTAAACGTAGAGGTTTTAACATCGCCCTTCATGGCAATCGTTTTCGCATTGAGGTTCCATTGGGCCCGGTTGATGCTGGTTTTGTAAGCCGCAAATGGGAACTCCATACTCGATCCGGCCAGCGTATCGTCGATGCTTGTGTTTTTAGTCGCGTTGATGGCCAGCCCGACTATTCCTTTGGTCTGATTAAAATCTACATTGATGTCATTGCCCAGAAGAATTGGCCGGTTTGCATCTTTATCCGATACAATCTTAAACTGAGCGTTGTCGGCAACGAAGCCCTCTTTATTAAACTTTATATTTTTTGAGATTGCTTCTGAGTCTTTTCTCCGTAATGTTCCCTTACCGAACAAACCAGCCGAACGAAGTACTAAACCCCCTTCCAGATTGGTCGTGGCATTGTAAAAGTTGAAGTTATTTTTCTGGGTAGTGATGACCATGCTATCCGCCTTTGGCCACCATTTCAGGCTATAGTTATTTAATTGAACCTGCGGGAAATAACCTTTGCCGACAAGTCCTTCCTTAATTTCGCCTTTGTCGCCCGATGCCAGTAAGGAATCCGTCATAAATAAGATACCTTTTGTATTCAGGCTGGCGGTCAGGTGATTCAAAACACCTTCGGCGCGCAATCCGGCTTTATCCATGGTTAATTCGCCCGTAAATTTTACGTTCGATGGAGCAGCGCCTTTCTTGGAACTATAAACTGGATAGCCAGTAGCTGGTGCTTTATGAACAAAGCCCAGCGTATTGTCGGGCATTGTTTTCAGTTCGGCCTTAAAGGGTGGAAAGATGCCATCGGAATGGAACGTGCCGACGAAGGAAATATCGCCCTTCCCTAAGCTGTCATTGTCAATCGCTGGTATTTTGAAGTAAACTTTCTGGTTGTAAAGAATGTCTCCGCGAGCGGGTTGGTTAAAATAAACCGTCATCCCCTCTGGCATAACCAGCCGTTGTGTGGTTTTTTTGCCCGCAATTCGCCCTGATTTATTATCGGCGCTGCCAAAATAGACGGTTCCGGGGTTTTCATATTTAATGTCACCCCCAATTTCGCCCTCTTTTCCCTGGGCAGCCAGTTTTTGCGAAGAGAAGGTAATGGAGTCAATTTTATTCAGGTTCATCGCGAACTTATCGTAATCGAATTTCAGATCACGACCGGCATACCGAAGGGTTCCTGCCTTAAGCTGACCGTTCAATGTAAAGGCTCGCCCTTTGCCGATACGCAACGTTTTGTCAGAAGGAACACCATATATTTTCAACGAATCAGACAGCGTAAATCGGTCGACTCCACGGATCGTCAGGAACTTATCATCGAGGTTGATCGTCGCGTTTTTCGTGCTGTCATTTGATGCAAACAGCGATTGTACCTGAAAATTATCGTAATCCCGTTTTCCTACGTAAGCCAGCACATAAAGGTATCCCTTCCGGCTCAACCGCATCAGGCCCGATGTCGGGTCCCGATCGATGTAGCCTTCCAATACCATGCGGCCCAATGCGCCCCGAAGGGCAACCGGACTGACTTTGGTAGACTGTATAATATCATCGTCAAAAAAAGTCTGTTGCTTCTTGGTTGCGATGAAATTAGCGACGATCTGAAGTGGATGGAAACCATAATCAACCGTCAGGTCGGAGTAGCGTTGCGGCTGAAAATAATCGTATGATTCGAACCGAACGGGCACTTCCCGCTTTGCCCCAACCTGATAAAAATCGACTTTTCGACGCGGTAAATCCCACCGTACTACTTCGGGTATAATGTAGAACTTATGGTACGAGTCGGAATATGGGACACGCGCATAGTCGGTGTGCTGTTCGCGGTCGAGCCAGGCAATATGCTGATTTTTGTCGTATCTGAACTTTATTGATGGATGGGTTATCGAATCGGTATCGACATAGCCTACAAATGCGGCTGAGCCCGCCGAAATCAGCGATTTGGCGCTCCCCGTTGTACCACCAAACCCGGCGCTTGTTGTATCGTTAGCGCTAAAATCGAATCGACGACTGCTGGCTTTGAAGGCTGGTTTCCCATTATACTTAACCGTTAATTGAGCGGGCTGACCACTAGCCGATGCGCCTACCATCTGTGTGCCCGATAAAGCCAGGCCACCCCGGTACTCAATATCCGGCCCTAAATCGGGTAACTTCACATCGTTTTGCCACGACATAAAGCGTGGATAAGTAACCGGCCCACCTTTCTTCTTGCTAACATATTCAAAGACGCCTTTAATGGGCTTCGCGGGCGTCCCCGTCCGATTATCGTACGTAAGGGTCACATCGTCGGCTGACAGACGCGGATTCATTGTCGTGAGCGAGTAATCGCTAAGCGTCACAAAAATATCGGGTCGCCCAGCAGTCTCCCAGGTAAACTTGCCGCCCTGACCAACCCAAATACCATCTTTAAGCATCAGGTCGCCACCTGTATTGGTCAACTGTGCCGAATCGCCATTGGCAACAATCGCCAGCGTTACCTCTTTCAGGGTAAGTACAGCGCCGGTAACCGTCGGAATTGGGCGACGTTGTGGCACAAACTGAGCGCCCAACTGGCGCGGTTGAGTCGAGTCTGATGGGGCCGGTGTGTCCCAGCCATCGAAGCGGGACCGTTCTGCCGCAGCTTTTGCCGCGGCAATAGAATCGGAAGGAGTTGAGGAGCCCGTTGTTGAGACTGGTTGAGCAGCATCTATATAACGAAACTGGAAGGTGCCACCCTGTGCGTAGAGTTTGTTGTAATTACTCGCGTAAAGCTCGTGCCGTTCAAGGAAACGACGGGCCGTTTCCAAACTTCGGGCAAAGGCTTTTGGGTCATTGGCATCGAACAGTTTTTCGGCTATTGTTAAAATACCATCCACGTTTGCTGGTGTACCGGCCGATTGCTGGCTGGCACTGGCTTGATAAAGTGCTCCGTAAAAAGGAACAAAGTGAGTGGCTGCCTGAAGCCGTTTCTGGTTCATCTTCCGGCTTAATACCATTACGCGCTCCTGTTGCTGGGCCGACAGTCGGTTTTCGGACCACAACGATTGTAGGTCCGTTCCAGCCTTAACGCCTGCGGCCCCGCCCGTTGCCATGAGTTTCTGCACCTCGGCCATAAACTGATCTGGTTTATCGGAGAGCCGAACTGCCTGTCCATAAGCCGTGGAAAAGGCGAAGCAAAGCAGGAAAATCGCCCTGGCCTGTACTGATAATGAACACCTTAGCAAATTGGGGCGCAAGCGTAATCTGTGATGAAACAGATTACCAGGGTGAATAGCGTAAATACGATTCATTATATATCTGTTGCGAAAAACGTTAATCTAACGTTTACTTGACTAGTTGTACCAGGATTCTATTTCTTGAATAAAAGAGAGGTCCACTCCCGGATGGCCATCTTTTTTATGAATTTAAGGCCCGAATCGATCGCTTTTTGTAAGATATCTGGCGCATCATGTTCATAAAAACCGCTTACCAGTAAATATCCGTCTTCATTTAATAAATCTGTGTAGGTTGGGATTTCGGCTAGTAATACGTTTCGGTTGATATTGGCCAGCACAATATCATACTGGCTGGGTTCACCCTCGCTGCCTGAGTTAATATCGTCGATTGTTCCCTGAAATACTGAAACCTGTGGGCAATCATTCAGTTCAGCATTCTCGCGGGCATTTTCAACCGCCCAGTCTTCAATATCAAAAGCCAGCACGGCTTGTGCACCCATCTTAGCCGCCAGAATTGCCAGGATTCCTGTTCCACTGCCGACATCAAGTACTGTTTTCTCCGCAAAATCGAGGCCAAGTTGCTGTTCAAGCATCATGGCCGTGGTTTCGTGGTGGCCTGTGCCAAACGACATCTTCGGATTAATGATGATATCGTAACGAAACCGGGCGTCCGCTTGATGAAAGGACGCCCGGACCCGGACACTGTTAGCCACCTCTATCGGCTCATAATCGCGCTCCCACTCGGCGTTCCAGTTTCGTTTTTCTAACGAATGGACTTCGTAGGCTATTGCGGTTTGATTCGTGTATTTAGCAACAAGTTCCTGTACGGCCTTTTCATCAAAATCAGCGTCAATGATATAGGCATTCAAACCCTCATCTGTATCAACAAATGACTCGAAACCAAGTTCGGCCAACTCGGCGGTGAGGATATCGGAATAATCAGGAGAAATGTGCAGTTGAAGTTCAATATAATTCATACCTCTAAGGTAATGAAAAAGGCAAGCCACACGGCTTGCCTTCCGTTGCAACCTAAAGCTAATTCATTATTTCAGGGTCCCATTTTTCATTTTCTGGAGCGATTCCTGAAGCGTAGTAATCATCGGTGAGTTTCGTTCTTTTTCCTTTTTGACCGCTTTCTCCTGCCACTCAATGGCCTCATCCCGGCGTCCCAGTAAATAAAGGATATGGGCATAGGTATCCATCAAACTACCCTCTTCCCGATATTCAAGCGACCGCTTCGACCAGGTTAATGCCTTTTGCAAATAAATCGAATCTCGGGTTAGCTCCCGAAAGTCCCAGGCCGCCTGATTTAACGCTGACACATAACGCTGGGTGTTCGGATTCGGCACAAACGATACTTGTCCGGACCGCACTGTTGTTTTAAAGGTTCCATTTGTGGCAGGCATTTCGCCCCGCATCCGCCGTTGATTGTCTAATTCGTCCAGCTTTTGAATGGAATCAACTCGGGCGGGCATACCCGCGAACCTACACTCCAAACAGTATCCTACCAACTAAAAGCACTCCACCAGCTCATCCGACACCTACCCGAGTGTGACGGTAGGTCTAAACTACAGCAAAATAAGTCTGTATAGTATACTATTTAAATAGTATTAAATATAATATTATATCTTAAATAATTTAATCAGATACTTATGCGGCCAATCAATAGTTTTGCAAAACCATAAACCATTTTAGGGAAAATATGATTAATAAGTGTTTAAGTTATCTTTTAGTTATTGTGTTTATAATAACTAGCTTGTACTCGTGTCGCATCCAGGAGGATAGTTCAGGAATTCCGGCAAAATCGGTAGCCATTACGATTGATGAAGCAAAGAGTTGGTATGAAACATCCAGTACGGCTCGTGCCCGAGTGGCGACTAAAAAGCAAAACCAGCTAGCCTTCTGGAAGTACGCCCAACAAGGGAAACTTGCCAATGGCATTGATGTGGTGTCAGTCCCGTTACTGTATAATTCAACCGCTCCGGTAAGTGTCCAAAGTGATGAAAACTTTACTAAGAAAGATAGTCTTTATTCGCTCCCTAGTTTTGATCGGGCAGGGTATCAAATCCAGCAAAAGCTCCTGATTTCTAAGGATGAGAATGGTAATTTACGGTCTGTAACTATCACCATTATTCCGGAACGAAACGAGCAACGGAAAAAACAGGCCGTGAAAAAAGCTACCTTTTCGGGAGTAGTCCTGCTGATGAATGATGCGGGGGATAATTATAAAATAGGGTGGCGTTATAAAATAGGAAAATTAACCGATACATTTTCCCCACCTGATCAAAATGCGAATGCAAGGTTGTCTTCGTATTAATGCAAGGTCGCCTTTTACCAGCTTATGGCTCAGAACCCTGGTGGTAGTAGCAGTTATCACTGTGATCCATTCGCGAATAAAGCTTGTCTACCCGACGCCTTTCTGGACGCATCCACGGGCGGGTTCTGGGTGAAAATTGCTGAACTTGATGCTACCTGCGATGATGGAATACCTAATGGGGCTCCAATTCGAGAAAATCCGTGGGATGATGAATCGAGTTGGGTCGCAGTAAATCCAAGTGGTGGTGGAGGTGGACAAGTTATCAGGGATCCATTCATTCCCACGAATGAAACAACACCGATTGATTATGGGATGCCCATTGATCTTACTCCAATGGACGCGTTTGCTTGGGAAATGGCAAATCGTATTGGCCCAGACGTGTATCTAACTAGTGCAGAGATAGAGTTCCTTAGTGAAAATTGGGACTTTACATATGATTTTAGAGATTACGTAAGTTTAAACAATATCAAACCTGATTTAGGTAAGAACTTAGACGGATGGTTTTATGACAAAAATGACTTTCAGAATTATAAAATTCCACTCAAAGTTGTCGGGCGAGACAGCTACAATGAAGAAACAGATTACAGGCTATATGAGAGAGAGTGCAAGGCTTACACATTCTTATTCGATAAAGCGAACAGCTCAGGCCAAGAGTATGGAGCCTATATAACAACGAAAGGAATAATTGTTCTGCCTGCTAATAAAGCTCAACTTACGCCAGATGGGACAAGAGCCATTGAATTTTTGATATGGAAGATGAGCAAAACTTCAAGCAGAGAAATTGTCCCGACTAATCAGGGTACGAGACTGCTCGCTAAACTGTGTCACAGGTGAATGAAAGGAGTAAAACCTCTAACTTTCACTATCATGACTAACGAGTTCGATTTTGAAGCCTTTAAACAGGCAGCCATCAAAGGCCTTTATGAAGG